>CAMLML010000052.1 GCA_946481095.1 uncultured Cellvibrio sp. | reverse complement strand
AACACTCTTGCCCTACACGACGCTCTTCCGATCTGAAACAGTAACTCGCATTTATCAAATATTTTTTTGTAATAGGTGTTATGTTGTTTCATGTAGGAAAATACAGGCTGCATACTTTCCACAGACTGACGCAGCTCCATGGCCAAAGGCAATTTTTCTTGAATTTTTTTAATATTGTCTATCGTATTTTGTTGATCCCACTCATGCAGTTTATGCTCAAGTTCCTGCAGACTATTGCAATGGATAACCAGCCGATTGGAAAAATGATGGCGACCTCGATTCATGGAATAGCAAAAATCGTTCAATGAAATATTGCGATTGGACTTCAAAAAATCCAATGATTTTTTAACAGCCGTTTTTAGGCGTTTGGATGTTTTTCCGGATAAAACCAGAATCTGCGCTGATTCTGCTGTAGTAGCAACAGATGGCAAGGGTGCTTCCGTAAAAAGTGCATGGGAATTGGTACCGCTGAATCCAAATGAACTCACACCTGCAATGCGTTTCCCCGAAACCGGTTTCCAATCTTCGACGTCTTTGACAACACGCAAGGGTAATTTTTCCCAGGGAATAAAACTGGACGGCTGATTAAAATGCAAATTGGGTGCAAGCTGTTTGTGTTGCAAACACAAAATCGTTTTTATAATACCCGCCACACCTGCAGCAGCTTCTGTGTGGCCAATATTACTTTTACAGGAACCTATGGCGATTGAATCCTTACGTGAAGAAAATACTCGGCCCAATGCTTGTAGTTCAATTGGATCTCCCAAAGGCGTTCCTGTTCCATGTGTTTCTATATAGGAAATTTCTTCAGGATTAACACCGGAAACTTTTAATGCTTTTTCAACCAATCGTTGTTGCGAATCACCATTGGGTGCCGTTAAACCAATACCTTCACCATCATGATTAATAGCAGATCCCAACATCACAGCAAGAATATTATCTTTGTCAGCAATTGCCTGGCTCAAGCGTTTTAACACAATAACGCCAGCTCCTTCCGAGCGTACATAACCATTGGCTTTTTCATCAAATGTATGGCAACGGTTATCCGGGGAAAGCGCACTGGTTTTACAAAAATAAACTGTGTTCTCCGGTGTCAAAATTAAATTAACACCACCTACCAAAGCAATTTCACATTCGTCATTTAAAATGCTTTGCCGTGCCAAATGCAAAGCCACAATTGAAGAAGAACATGCAGTGTCCAATGTTAATGTAGGGCCACCCAAATCCAATAATTGTGAAATCCTGCCGCTGGCAATACTGGGCGCACAACCTGTAAAAGAATAAACATCAATATCGCAAGTATCCGCAGAATGCATATGAAATCGCGCATAATCATTGGTCGCCATGCCAATAAACAATCCGGTGTTGTGGCGTGATTCTGCTTTGCGCGGCGCTATGCCCGCGCGTTCCATTGCTTCCCAACTTAATTCCAGTAACAAACGCTGTTGCGGATCCATACTCATGGATTCCCTCCTGGATAATCCAAAAAGTTCTGGATCAAACTGATAGGGTCCTTCAACAAATCCTCCCTGTTTGACATAGAGTTTTCCTGGCTCTGCAGGATCTTCATCAAAATAATCCTGCAGATTCCATCTGTCTTGTGGAATATCCGTAATCGCATCTTTTTTATCAACAAGCAGTTGCCAAAACTCTTCCGGTGAATTAACACCACCCGGTAACCGACAAGACATGCCGATAACAGCCAATGGTTCGCTTTTGTGCTTTTGCATGTCCTCCAGTTTTTGTTTCATTGCTTTTACGGCGAGCAATGCTTTCTGGGTTGGATTTGCGTTAATGTCTTGAGTATTCATATCTCTAATATCCTTTCAATGTCGTTAAGTTCTGATTCAAGTAATGCATCCAATTCACTTTGGCTTAATTGAGAAATATCAAGCATGTCAACCGGGGTATTTGTTACTCTTGCTTCTACTTTTGTTGTATCAACTTTTTGATTAACTATTTCTTGTTTTTCTTCTTTTGTTGCTGTTGTTTCTTCCTCACTCATTGCAATTAATTGATCTACCAGATAACCAGCCAGGCTATCCAGATTGGGATAGTCAAAAATCAAAGTCGCCGGAAAATAACAGGAAAAGGTTTTGGCAAGTGCAGTACGAAACGAAACCGCCATCAGTGAATCAAATCCTATATCCAGAAATGAACGGTGAATATCAATTGTATCGTTTTCAGAGAAGCCTAATATTTTTCTAACTTGTCCACGTAAATATTCAAGGGCTAATTGTTGTCGATCAGCCAATACCATGCCTGGCGATTGCAACTGAATAATCATGTCATCTGTATCATTTTTTTCATCTGTTACGACTGACGAATTTGCATTCGCCAATTGTTTTAAAATGGATGGAATGGCAGGCACAGGGAAATGATTAAATAACTCAGACCATCGATAAGGCAAAATCGCTATTTGTGCAGAGTGAATATCCTGATGTAACAAGCGTGAAAATAATGCGAGACCTTTTGATGAGGACAATCCGCCAAAAGAATCGTTGGTCCAGTTTTTGCGGGATTTTGATTGATCCGCAGCCATTCCCGATTCCGACCATGGTCCCCAATTAACACTGCAGGCTTTTAATCCCAATGCATGGCGATAATGTGCAAAAGCATCCATGAATCCATTTGCCAATGCATAATTGGCTTGGCCTGCTGCCCCCAGAAGCGAAGAAGCAGAGGAAAATAAAATAAAGAAATCCAACGGCAGTGATTGCGTCAACAAATGCAAATTCCAGGTACCTTGTACTTTCGGTGACAAGACTTTCAGAAATTGTGATTCTGTCAGATTATTGAATGCACCATCATCCAAAAGGCCAGCCAGATGCACTACACCTTTTATATCCTGTAATTTTCCGGCAAGTTGTTCATGCAATCGTTCAAGATTATCGAGCTCAACAACACAGACATCTATGACGGCTCCTTTTGCTTCCATTTGTTTTACAAAATCCTGCATATCAGGTGTCATGGATTTCCGACTCAGGAACAATAATTTTTTTGCACCTTCCGCAAGCATGCTTTCTACAATCGGCCGCCCCAAACTACCAAATGCACCTGTCAGCAGATAGGTGGCTTCAGCATCCAAACGGTAATTTCCGGATGCAGGTAATGACAACTTTTGTAATCTCGGCACCTGAATATGGTCACCAATACGGAAATGATCCTCTTTGGTATTCAAGCATTGGCAAATTTTTTCAGCGTGAATAATGTCACTTTCATTAGCGGATTCAAGCTCAATAAATCCACCCCAATAATCCGGATATTCAAGAGCAATGACTCGACCAAGGCTTTGAAAAGTGTTGTCCAATAACGAAATATCCTGATGGGTATATGACAACAAATAGAGTTTTGCCGATTTCTGTTTGATATCAGCATCAATGGCATTAAGCAGTGATTTGATTTCCCGGATATTATTCATAATGCCCTGAGTAATCACAGCCGAACTGTCATTGGCTGCAACAGCCAGAGGCTCAAGACAATAAATAAGGCTGACGGGATTTTCTGTTAGCAGGGCTTCTGTTAATTTTTCTTTTCCTAAAAAGAATTGATGCTTTCCGTTTTCATGTTTAGCAATAGTTTCTTGTAAAAACTGGTTTGAATGACCCACCAACAGAAGTGTTTTTGCATCGGATTTTTCCTGATGATCAACATCAAATTTCGTCCAGCCAGTTTGATAAACCAGATCCATATCCGAAGATTTGTTGGCAAGATTTTTCAGCGCTTCCCTGGATGTTCGCAAAACCTGCATCTCATTGAAATAAGCCACCACAGAACCATCTTCTGCATACAGATAAATATCAATCGTCAAAGAATCTTTTTTCAAATCATCTTTTGTCACCACATGTGACCAAACTGTTAATGGCACTGGTTGGTAGAAGAAAATCTGATTAACACCCAGAGGTAAATAAGCTTGTCTGGATTCTTTTTGTAATCCGGCAGAAGACATACCCGGAACAAATACTTGAAAGCAGGCATCCAGAAATGCGGGATGAATTGCATAATCTGCCTGGGTTGCATGTAAGGATTCAGGCAAACTGACACGTCCTATTGCCTCACCATCACGACGATACAGCTCCTGTACGCATTGGAAATCAGGCCCCCAATGAAAACCAATTTCCGTCGATTCACGATAGAAATCTTCAGTGTTAATACTGTTCTGCATGCGCTCACAAATATCACGAATGTCCACTGCATCAGGACTCAGCTCGGTATCTGCAAGTTGTGTGTATTGGCAATTGAAGTGTTCAATCCATTGATCATCAGCTTGATAACTGACCAATGAAATTTGTTGTAAATCTTTTTGTTTGTTTTGTTTTGCGACCAGTTGCACAGGTTGATCCTGATTCGGCAACATGGCACGAACAAAAGTCAGGTTATGAATTTTATGTACTGCTGCTGGCCAAATATGTCGCGCCAGTGTTAACACATAGGCAACGTATAAAGACCCGGGTACAACAACCGATTCATAAATTCGGTGGTCAGTCAGGTAAGGTAAATTTTTTAAATCAAAACGGGACGCAAAAAGTGTGTCTTCAATAAATGGGGATTGAATTTTTTTACCCAGAAATGGGTTATTACTTGTAGAATTTTCAATTAATTCTATCTGTTTATTGGCAGGTAATGCCTGATATTTTTCAGGGATTTTAAAATCTCTACCTGCAAACTCGATACCCGGTAAGGATATTTTCGGAATAACACCACTATATAATTTTCGCCAATCAGGATTTTTTTCATTCAAAAATTGTGCAGCCGCCTGGATCAACTTTGGCGCGTTTGCCACAACAGGCTGTGCAAGCCATTGTGAGTCCTGATACCAGCAGGACGTCATGCTACCATTCAACCAATCCGTTAATGCCTGCTGTAATTCATTCAGTGATTGGCAAACAACCACCAATTTATGCTCAAACACTTCCCTGCCCGTTTGCAAGGTATAACAAAGCTGCTGCAAATGAATGTCGGTATGATTGTGTAAATGTTCAAGCAACCGCGACACCAGGGAATGTAAACCATCTGTAGAAGGCGCGGATAAAATGGCAACCTGATTTTCATCAGATGAAATCTCTACCCACTGGCGAGGCGCTTCTTCCAGAATAACATGTGCATTGGAACCACCCGCACCGAAAGATGATACCCCTGCCCTGCGTGGAAATTTATCGACATCCCAATTTGTTAATCCATATTGCAATTTGAATGGTGTTTGTTCGAAAGGAATTTTTGAATTGGCAATTACCGGGTCATTATTTTTTGACTCCACACCACGTGTTAAAGATGGCACCAGCGTTTTATATTTCATTTGCATCAGGCATTTAATAATGCCAGCCAATGCCGCACAGGATTCAAGGTGACCTATATTGGATTTCACTGAACCCAAGGCACACCATGAATCACTTTTAGCAGCAGAATTATTTAATAATTCTGCTGCTGCATGGAACCCTTCTGTTAACCCCCTGACCTCAATTGGATCACCCAAATTGGTTGCCGTACCATGAGCTTCAATATAACTGATACTTTGTGGCGGGATATTTTTTTCCACCAGTGCATTACGAATCAATTCTGCTTGTGCTGTGGGGTTGGGGACGGTAAAACCATTGGTTTTGCCACCGGAATTGACCGATGTATTTTTAATCACACCGTGAATATTATCGCCATCCGCCAAAGCTACAGATAATGGTTTTAATAATAAAGCGCAAACACCTTCACCAAACAAAGTGCCATCAGCAGAGTCAGAAAAAGGAGAACAAATACCGGACTTTGAAATCATTTGCATTTGTGAATATTGAATAAAACGACTTGGGTGAGTAATTAAATTAACACCGCCAACAATCGCCGTTGCACATTCACCGTTGCGCAAACTTGAACAAGCAAGATGTAAAGCTGTTGCTGATGAAGAACAGGCAGAATCAATCGCCAGACTGGGCCCATGCAAATCAAAATAATAGGAAACTCTGTTGGGAATTTGGTACAAATCACTCATGCGATAATGGCTGAAACCTTGTAATGCAGCCTGATAAGCATTCAACGCATAATCACTGGAGATCACGCCCAAAAAAACGCCCGTTGATTTGGATAAACTGTTGCGAGTATAGCCTGCATCTTCCAGCAACCCCCAAACTGTTTGCAAAAACAAACGCTGTTGTGGATCCATAGTCTCGGCTTCGCGCGGTGAAATACCAAAAAACTGGTTATCAAATCTATACGGATTATCAATAAATCCGCCAGATCGTCCATAGGTTTTTTCCAATGCGGGCTCGTCTGAAAAATATTCTTCTATATTCCATCTTTCAGAGGGTATATCACGAATACTGCAAATACCTTCCCGTAGGTTTTTCCAGAATTCTTCAATATTTTTAGCACCAGGGAATATGCCATTAATACCAATAATGGCAATTTCATCATCGTACTGTTGAATGCCGGTATTCATTTTGACAGGTTCATTCAAACTGGTTTTATTTCCAGAAACAAAATGAATAATGTCATTAACATTTTTAGTTTCAAATAATAGAGTTTGCGGTATTTCAGGATAAACTGATTTTAATGCGACGGTTAAATCAACAATTTTGTATGACTCATCAACCAGATTCTCCAGATCCTCGTGAATATCAATCAAACTTTCATCAACACCCAATATACGACTGAAAATATTTATCACTGATTCTGTGTGTGAGTCACTATCCAGATTGAATAGTGCCCCGGTTTTTGGCAGATCTTCGTTAAGTCGATCAATATTGGAATAAACAAAAACACAAGATTCCAAAGCTATTTGCAATTGATCTGCTGATTGGCTGACAGCTTTTATTGCTGATTCATTTGCACCGGGACTTTCTGCTTGCTGGTGATCAAGGTCAAGAACAAAATCTTTTAACCTGTGGCTATCAATCTGTAAGTTATATTGTTCAGCGTCCGCTGCAATACTGTCTGTAAGTTTGAGTTGCGACGCAATGGTATTCAGGAATTTTAACAGGGGTTCATTTTTCTTCGATTGTACATAACAAAAAACCACTTGTTGCAAACCAAAAGATTCGGCCATGTTTGCCAAATAAGTAACAATTTTGTGTTCAACTCCCCTGCCCAACACACGACAACTTAACAGCAAGGTATCAATCAATAACTGATTTTTTTCTGCACAAGCCAATACCAATCCAACAATCCCGTAATCACCAAATTTATCCGTTACCGATACAGTAAATGCCTGATAACCCGATGCAATCAATTCCAATATTTCCGATTCACTGCGCCTGATACTGCTGAGATTGAATTGATTGGTTCTTTTGGTGAGCTGCGCGACACGTGCAATATTGGTTTCATCAACAGCAGCAAATTCGAGTTGAATATTCAGTGAGTCCAGGAAATTGGCAAAACTGGATGATTGTTGCTGAAAATATTTTCTTGCCTTGTCTTCCTGATACAAACGTGTACGCGATCTGTCTTCCTGGGTAACGCGCTTTTTATCCAATACCCAAAAATGATTTATCATGGATTGAATTTTTTCTTCTTGCTGTGGCATTTCCAATGTCAACACAGCTGGCAAATGTGCCCTGACTTGCGCGCACTCCACCGGATTGTCATCGATAAAAATAAAACTATCCAGACCCAGATTAAGCCTTTCAGCAAGCGCTTTGATATTGTCAGATTTGTTTTCCCAATTGATGGTGTAATCAACCAAATGCTGTTTGTTCAGCAACATATCCGGATGCTGATCAAATACATCCCAAACTGCCTGCTCACGGTTTTTACTGCACAGGCAAAGCAGAACACCTTCACTCTGTTGACGAATTAAAAATTGCTGGAAAGCTTTCAATGCCGGGCTGATAACAACATTCAAGGGACCGGTTTCATCACACACGCCCTTCCACAAGGTATTATCACAATCCAGTACTATCACCTTGTAAGGTGCCAACTGATAATTAAACAGGGAACGAATGGCAATAACACCCAGGGTTTTAAAATAATCATCTGTATAAGGAATATGAGCCATTTGCAAACGCATAGGATCATCATAGTCCTGCACTGTGTATATTTCGTGGTAATCCTGCATTACACGAGTTGTGACTTTTTCTAAAGCTGATAACTGATCACATAATTTATTTTCAATAATATTTAAATGTGTATTTAATTGTGTTTGTTGGATAACACCAACTGATCTAGGACAAATAAAAATGTCCAGCGGTGTTTTTTGTTGATTTGCGTAAACCTGAGCAGCTTCAACAAATTCTTGTAAAGCGTTGTCGAGTAATGATTGTAAGGATTCAATGTCATCGGACACTTTGTCTTTTTGATGCGAATAGGGAATCCAGTCTTCAAGACGAATAAACAGCAGATTGTTACCCTGTTTATTTTGGTTGAAACTGCTGATGGGTGACAGCAGTTCCTGAAATACCTGATTGTAAGCTGTTACTTCAAAACCAACATCCCAATGTAACTTATCCGCTAAAAATTCCATTGAAGGCAATACCAAATCAATGCTAAAACTGGCGCCAATACATATTTTTTTAGCGGCACTTGAATTTGATTGTGTATGAGTATTACTTGTTTTTTGTGCTTTCCTGTTTTTTTAGAATCCGGCTTATTGTCTTCATCTTTTTTTGTGTTATGTTCTGAAAAATCATTTATTACAACCAGATTCTGTTGTGCAGACTCCATATCTACTATTTGCCTGACCATATCAACGGCAACTTTTTCTGGTTTAATAGCGCCTATACTACCTATCGGAGTGTTACTCATATCGGTTAATAATTTGGGTGGACGCGGCAGCAGATAATGAATATTTTTATTTTGTGCACTGGCTGACTTTACCAGCCCTTCCACAGCCTGTTTCAAAGCAACATATTGTGGAAAATCTTTTGAACCTGTTTCAACATAAATTGATGAAACTGCACAAAAGATTCCTTTTGATTGATTGAGACTTTCCGTAAAAACACTTAATGGTTTACTCACCAGCTTGATATTTTGTTCAAGGTATTGACTAAAACCTGCAAAACTTGCGTCTTCTATATTCATCACTTGTGGTGAGCTGCAGGCATTACAAATAACTATATCCAGACTGGATTCTGTTTCCAAAATTTCATTGCGTACCGATTCACATAAATAAGCATCGCATAAAGATCCCTTAATAAGATTAACTTTATAACCAGCATCATTTAACGATTCCTGCAATGCTTTGGCTTCTTCATCACAATGAAGATAATTTAAATAAACACTGGCTCCGGCAATCGCCAGCGACTGCACCAGTGCAGCCCCCAAGCCACGACTGCCACCTATTACCAGCGCTGTTTTATTTTCCAAGGGTAACCCATTAAAACCCAGGCTCTCCTGAATTTTTTCAAGGTCAGCAGGTTTAAGCGATTTGCGAATAAATGCTTGAATATTGGCAGATGCAATAACAGTGTTGTCATAGTCGATAACATTCAGGTCCAAAAATAACAGACCTAAATCTTTTTCAATCCTGTTTAATTTAACTGCATAGCGAAGATGTGTATCACTGGGCACCGCTTTTTGAAAATCCAGTTCAAGTCTGGAAAATAACGCCTGTTTTCCGGGAACTTCCATACCGACCAAATAACTGGTTAACATGAGCAGGGTGTTTTCATAATGCCTGGAAAACCAATTGAGATTCGGATTTTGCTGAACTTTTTTATCATTACCCAAGGCATAACAACCCGTAAATTCCTGACCTTCAAATAAATTTTCGATTTGCCAATTTTTGGCATTTTGCCGGATGGATAGTGCAGATACATCCTTACCGGAACCTGCTATTTGGGGATTTTCTGTTCGCTCATATTTAAGCCGCAATAAAACTCTGGATTGATCTTTGAGTTCAAGACTACCCCTGGTGGTTGATGATTCAACAATTTCCAAAGAATAAGGAACATTCACAAAAATGGTGTTATGAAATTCAACATTGATACGGGTTAAATTTAACTGATCACAGAAACGTGTGTGAGATAAACATTTTAATACAGCCAATATTCCAAACACGACACGCTGCCCGAAGGGAGTTTTATAAGCATAGGATTTATCCATGTGCAGCGGATTGTAATCTCGACTCAGATCAGCGAAAAAATCCAATTCATCAATTGAAAAATCGATCCTGGTATTAAGAGTAGTCATTTAAATTCTCCTTTTGTAATCAATATTAACTGTACAATCTATGAAAAATTTCTTTTTCATTGATATCGAGTTTCACGTTTTTAGGGTACACCACAGCAACGACTGTATTTTTAAATTTCCAGGCAACAGCCTGATACTGATAAAAATGAGTAAATTGGCAATTAAGTCTATTGTGTTGATATTGATGATCGTAAGTTTCATATATATCAAAGGAAGTCGTTAAACCTGTCTTCAATACTTTTGATAAAGCTTCCTTGATACACCAAAGTTGAAATAATCCCGCGACATAAGGAATATTCATTTCTTTCAGGGATTCTATTTCAGGTGCAATCATCTGGCTTTCAACAACTTTATAATTAAGGTCATTGAGCGTTTCGATATCGATCGCCATAGGATGTGTCGATGGAAATGCTATCGCAACCGCGATGTTCTTTTTATGACTGATTGAAACGTCAAAATTTACTGGCGCATCCACCACCGGTTGGTTGAAACAACCACGAGCAATGTTAATTTTTTTAAAATCGGCTTCTGACTGCAGAAGCTTTAATGCCGATTTTGCTACAAATCGACCCGCAGCAAATTCAACTGAACGATCAGGGTTGGAGATCCGTGCAATATAATCCAGTTCGTTAGCATGTAAAAATTGCTGACTTTCTGTCAGCAATCGAAACTTATCGTTAACAAAATACAGGGACACCGCAACCGGAATCGTAAACCCTTTGTATTTACAATCACAGAGCCCTGCATATTGATATTCATTTTCCGTTGAAAACATAGCCTTTACCTATTTAAAGATCCTTTTGAAAAAACTTCTCTATCAAGCCGCTGCTGCAGCCTTGTTATGGTTTTGAATTGCTGCCAGCAATCCAGTTAATACTTGCCCTGGCCCTAACTCCAAAAACTGCATATCACCTTGCGCTTCCAGAAATGAAATAGTTTCTGTCCACTTTACTGAACTGGTAATTTGTTCAGTGAGAAATTTTGATATCTGGTCAGGCAAATAGGGTTTTGCCGTTACATTGGATATAACCGGAATTTTGCAAGGTTTAAACGTAAACTCTTTCAAAAATCCGGAGAATTCATCCCGTGCACTGGTCATATAACTTGAATGAAATGCTGCACTCACTGGTAACGGAATATACCGTATGTTTGCATTTTCAAATACATTTGCCGCTTGGGTAATCTGGCTGGCGTCTCCGGATAAAACTGTTTGCACAGGTGAATTGAAATTGGCTACTTCAATACGATCAAAATGATGATCGCGCAAAAGAGTTTGGATTCTGTCATAAGTTGTACCAATAACAGCGGCCATGGCACCGGATTTTGATTGACTCATCAGTTCGCCGCGTTTTTTTACTAACCGCACACCGGTTTCAAAATCAAATACACCCGCAGCAAACAAGGCCGCATATTCACCCAGGCTATGCCCTGCCAAAAAATCACTTTTTTTACTGGTGGTTTCGAAGTGTTTCAAATAAGCCAGAACCGATACAACAAAAATCGCTGGTTGGGTGTACCGGGTATTGTTCAATTGTTTATTGGGATCTTTTACACAAAGTTCGCGAATATCATAACCCAGAATATCACTCGCCCTGTTACTCAGGGTTTTAAAATCATTGAGCAGCTCTTCACCCATTCCTAAAAATTGAGATCCTTGTCCGGGAAACATATATGTCAACATGATGCAGCCTCTTGAAAGCGATAGTTGTGAGAAAAAATGGAATTTAACGATTGGTATTTAACCAAGTCGTCACCGAATGGCGACATGATGGTGTGAGTTTTAATATTGGTTCTTGAACCTAATCCGTATTTGACAAAATTAGCCAAGGTGCCCGATGGACCTATGTCAATAAATTGATATCCTCTTTCAGAGCGATTTATTGGATTTTCAAAAAAATTAACAACAGTGTCATAAAACATTATGGGATTGCGCACAATTTTCCAAATATCTTCGGCTATATAATCAGTGCGGGTATCCACAGCCATCGGAGAAATCAGTGGAATATTTGATTGATGAATCGATGCTTTTTCAACGATCTTGATGAAAACCGGTTTTAAATGATCAATCAATGAACTGTGAAATGGCTGTTTGACAGGAAGATAATCTGCAATTACTCCCCGCTTTTCAAAAAAATCTACGGCCTTTTCCAATTCAGCTGAACTACCTGAAACACAAAAATGCTTTTCAAAATTAATGCCGGCCAATTCCAGGTGACAATCTTGTAAGGCCAGTTGTTTGAATATTTTTGGATTATCCAGCACTGCCATCATTCCACCTGGTGGGCAGCGGCCCGATACCAGTTGCGCCTGGTTTACTACAACCTGCAGTGCATCTTCTGCTGAAATAGCACCACCAACAGTTAATGCTACCCATTCCCCCAGACTGGCACCGAGCAGATAACCTGGTCTGATATCGTTATGCAACAAACATTGTGCCAATGAATACTGCACCATAAAAAGAGCTGGATGCGTATATAAAATATTGTCAAATCGCTCCGGTTTGCGGGATGGACTTCCATAGAGAATATCTACAATTGATATGCCCAGAATATCTTTTGGAATTTCATCCAACTTATGCATCTGCTTTCGATACAGGGGGATACTTTCGTAAAATTCCCGTCCCATATTTAAATATTGTGATCCCTGGCCAGAAAACATAAAAACAATATTACTTCTCATATATCCTCCCGGATGGATTTCCCATTTCAACAATTTAAACAATAATGTCGCTTAACTGCCGACGTACCGAACGCTCCAATAATTCCGACTTGCCAATTCGCACAACCGATAAAAGTTCATGACCTGTTGGAATTTTTATATTTTCAAGCAACTCTTTTGCATACAAAGGTTGCTCCGTCACATAGGTAATCGGCATAACCCGATAATCCATTTCTGCAGAAGCAAGATACAATCGTTCAAGTAATCGCCCACCATTTAATCGTGATGTTGAATTGGCATTGGATGTTGTAATAACGGCCCATAAGGGAGTTGCCGAAAATAGTTTTAACATTAAATCCAACTCACCATTTCTTCCAAAATCACTCTTCATATCATCGGTAGTGATTGCATAACTAAAATATTGCTTGATTAAATTAGGTGCCGCAGAAGTATAGATAGAAATGCCATCGCGTTTTTTCAGCAGTTCTTCGCGGGAATAACGCCACCAGTTCAAACTGTCTGTATAAGCCTTATCATCTTTAACAAATGACTCTGCTGCTCTGGCATGTATATCCCGGATATCATTCCGCTTTGCTGCATCAGTAATCAATGTCAATTCCAATTCTGGAAAATCATTTAATTTATTAAAACTGGACATAACATCAGCATCAACAGGTTGGTCCTGATAGGTGTTGCGAGTCGTCTGGCGATTAAAAATAGCCTTAAACCTATTGATATCGGCTGTTGATTTTGTCGTTTTGGATGGCGTTAAATTAATTCTTGCTGCAAAACCATCTTTAACAAATTCATCCTCCGGTTGAATGGAAATTTCAGGCGAAAGCCCCAAATAATGTCCGGCCACATTAATATTTTCAATCGCACAACCCACAGACATCGCCATTAAACGACGATCCTGATCAGCGCTGCCAAGATTGCGATTAAAATCCGCATAAACATCAATCGTATTTTTATTGATATGAAACTTCCATGGTTGGGTGTTATGCGCACTGGCTGCCAATGATCCACAAAGCACCAAGTATTGCTCGTTTTCCAAAGCCCCCCTGGAAACTTTATTCCAGTATTGGTACGCGGAATTCGAATAATTCACTTTTCCGCCCGAGCTTATTCCAACAATTCCACAAGCTGCTGCACCTGTACCAATAACGGCTATTTTGATGAATTTTCTGCGACCTGAATTCGCCATATCCTTACTCCTGTTTACTGGAAACCAATTTCATAGTGTCTGATTGAAACGTCATTCGTAGAATCAATAATAATGAGAAAAACATGACGATACTGAATAAATGCTGCTCACCAAAAAATGTCATTAAAATAGCGGCACTGATTGGCCCGACTGCACACCCCAGACTAAACACACCTGTGAACATACTGCTGCCATTGTGCATATCAGATTGGGACAGTCTTTCACCAATCATCGCCAGAGTGATCGGGAAAAATGTTCCAAGGCTTAATCCCAATAACACAGCCGAAACAATATAGGTATATTGATGATTCACCATAGCGGCAACAATCAGGGTTAACAGCGCAACCGCAGTTGAAACAAAAATAATCAAATGACGCCCAAATTTATCGCCAAAATAAGAAACAGGAATCATGCCGACACCTGACGCGATCATGAATAAAGTCAAAGGGAAACCAATTAGATGTGTTTCTATCGCATGCCTTACCATCAGAATAGGCAAGAGAGTAACCAGTATCCCTTCCAGCAAACCGTAAATAAAAACACCGTGTAAAGGTATGGAGATTTTTTTAAATACATCGAGTGTATAAGAACAACGGTATTGCACCGAATGTTGTGGAATAAAAAACATCACAGCAAATACCGCCAGGAAAATACTGGCTGATCCATAAATAAACGCCATGGTTTGATCAACTGCATAGGTATAGCAACCAATTAACGGGCTTACCATAAAACCTATGCCAAATGCAGCACCATGCAAGGCAACAATTAAACCTCGCCGTTCGGAATTAGCATAAACATTAAGACCTGTTTGACCTGCAATCATGTAAAGGCAAACACCGGTTGCCATTAATGCCCTCAACACAAACCATGACAAAATATCACGCGTAAAAGGAAATAAAATGGTTGCAACACTGGTCAGACAAACACCAATAAAAATTGTCGCTCGCAATTCAAACCGGTTGATGCACATCGCTGCGACGGGTGCCATCAGTGCAATCATTAAATAATACAAACTGGAATTGGCACCGATAATGATTTGTTCAACACCGGATTGCTCCATCAACATGGAAATTAATGGATTGAATATTCCCATGGAAAAACCGGAGGCAAGCGATACCACATACAAACCAATGAGGGGTTTTGTAAACACTGTCGTTTGACAATTGTCCTGGTTCATTTAAGCAATCCTTTAAAAAGTATATTTAACAGCTAAGGTAACTCTGTCTGTCTTCCGATAATCGTAAAAATAAGCGTCTTCATTTGATGTATTGATTCCTGACAATGCCAAAAATATATCAATATCATCATTCACTTCATAAGATGCTTCCAACCTGAACATAGTGGCGGAATCATCAATTAATCTGTTCACCCAAAAAGTGGTGAGCAATCTGTCATTCATAAAATCACGGGAAATATAAACCGACACTTCTCTGGTCGTTTTATCATCCTGAAAAATTGTTGAATCATAATCCTCTATACTGGCTTCATAATATTCGAGGGAAATCAACATTTCTGACAAACCACTGTATTCCACACCGATCATTCCTTGTAAATAACCTGTTTCCACAGGTGCATTGATTAGCCCACTCTCCATCTGCCTTAATCCTGTTGATGCATCCTGACTGGTGAAAGATTTATCCATACTCTTTGCCATGTCATATTTCAATAACCAGGATCCCACAACAAAATTACCAAACAAACCAACACGTCGATATTTGTAATAAGCCGGTAAAAATCTTTCAGGATCACTGGCATTTTCCGGTATCACATAAGACAGCACCGGCATGTCATCGTAAAGCTCACCCGCAAAAAAACTGATATCACCAAATGATCGCGATATAAACAAACGGCTAATCACTTCAGGTTCCTGAAAACCTGTATCAGGTTCCTCTGCATCCAGCAGTTCAACGCCTGTCGATCTTAATGCCAGCATCGGGTCATACACAGATCCTTCATCACCAAATTCATGCGCCCTGAATTCCTGGATTGCAATCAGTGTGTATTCCCACCCCTCTTCATAAACAGTGAATTTGGTGGAACCAACAGGCAATCGTGCATCATCAACTTTTTGCAACCCCAACTCACGATAGTCACGTGAATTACCAATATCGCTTATTTGATTCCCTTCACTTTCACCCCAACTAAAATATTGTCGCCCTGCTCTCAGGTTAAACCATGAAGTTAAATCAAAATCCAGATAAGCTTCCTGCAAACGGAAATCTCTTTCATATATATCCAAGGCTGGCGCTGGAAATTTCTCTTTTCCTTCAATTTCATAAGCGGCATCATAAAAGCCAATGGTTTCAATTTTTGCTTTTACATTCTGTGAAATATTCACATCAACTCTAACACCAAGCTCTGTTTTTAATTGCGAAAAATTAAAATCATCTGCTTCATAACTATAAGCCATTTTTTCCTGAATAAAACCGCTTAATTGAAACAGATCTTTACCTGCTTGTCCGGTTGATTTTTCACTGACCATAAAATCGTCATCAGAAACATCAATTATCGGACGATCTTCGGTGTCAGCAAAAACTGCTGGCACCGAAACCATCAAAAAAACAAAACCAATAATATTTTTCATAAATTTTCCTTAAACGCCACGCTTCATTTTTTGTGGTGTGAAATACGATTCGTCCACTTCTTTGTCATACACAACAGAATCCATCTTAAGAATTGTTGTATGCTCAACACGACCATGTTTTGTGGTTGACATCTGGTTGGTTTTGGCTGTCCATATGCCATCGACTTCTTCTATATCCGTTGCCTTGAAATATTTTATTTTCTTGCCTTTTAAAACCCAGAATGTTCCTTGCACTTTTACAAAATTGTCCTTTCTAACCCACAGATGAACTTTGCTATATCCGGTTTCTTTCCTGACCTTTTCTTCATTTCCTTTTTTAGGTAAACCTTCAAGAAGCCAACAATCATGCCCATCCACTACATCAGACTCTTTCAAAAAAGTGTAATCCCAATACTGTCTTTTATCCGTTTTGATATCCGTGTAAGTAAAATCACTACCAAGAAATGCATCGGACTTATCTGACGCAGCCAAACGTTTTACTTTTTTAAGTGCAGGCAAATACAACCATGAATCGTCATCCAAATCCTCTTTCTGCCAATCAAAATTAAGGTAACTGGTATCTTTGATATCTTCCGGATATTCAAAAAAATAAACCGTTTTCTGATCTTTCATATTGTCGCCAAAATCCTGGCGAAAAGATTTCATTTTACGCAATCGTTTATTTCCAGCAGCGTCGATTAACAACATGCTGGAATCTGAAATTTGCGTATTACCATCATATTTTTCTTCTGCTTTGTAGACTATGTCATTTGCCGCAAGCTGTTCAGCGAAAGAATGACTTGAAAAAAATACGATCATAAATCCTGTCAAGCAAGTAATACCAACTTTATTTTTTATCATTTGTATATTCATCTCTATACTCCTTTATCAAAAAAATTTAACTACACATACAGTTTCACAAAGAAACTATTTTTATTACGAACCTCTATTCATCTTTTGAGTGGTGAAAAATGTGTCTTCGATTTCTCTGTCATAGTGAATGTTTGTCGTTTTCAGAACAGTTGTATGTTCCGTACGACCATTTTTTGTGGTGGACATTTGATTGCTTTTAGCAACCCATATTCCATTCATATTTTCTATGTCAGAAGCTTTGAAATACTTGATCTTTTTCCCCTTAACTACCCAAAATTTCCCTTGCACCCTTACATAATTGTCTTTTCTAATCCAAACATGCAATTTATCGTAGCCAGTTTCTTTTTTTGCCTTTTCTGCGCCACCTTTTTTAGGCACACCTTCCAACACCCAACAATCATGACCATCGACGATTTCCGACTGTTTAACAAATGAGAAATCCCAATAATGGCGGTTAGCGGTTTTTATATCTGTATAGGAAAAATCACTGCCAAGAAAAGCATCAGATTTATCGGATGCTGCCAAACGTTTCACCTTTTTAATTGCAGGTAAATACAACCATGAATCATCATCCCTGTGTTCAGCTTCCCAATCAAAATTCATATAGCTGGTATCTTTTATATCTTCCGGATACTCGAAAAAATAAATGGATTTTTGATCCTTAAGGCTATTACCAAAATCTCGCCGGAAGGATTTCATTTTTCGAAGACGTTTATTTCCTGCAGCATCTATTAACAACATACTGATTTCAGAAATTTGCGTTTTCCCATCGTATCTTTCTTCAGACTGATACACGATTTCATCAGCTGTCATTTCTTTAGCCTGCGAAACAGGTGTCAGGAGTCCTATCAGGACCCCTGAAAACATAACGATGAATTTACGATTAAAATGTTTCATATTTATTCCTTCATTGTTAATTAATCAAATTAATTACCAACAACCAAATCCTTATCTGTATTCGATATGTCAGATTTAATTTCTTCTTTCATCGAATTACGTGGCGGAATAAGAGCAGGCAACAACACAAGATCCCCGATTAATGCAAAGAGGATTACCAGTACACCAATCGCGCCCATAAAGATGTTAGGCACAAAACTACTGAACATCAGCATACTGAAACCAATAGTTAAAATAATACTGGTGGATATAATTGCCGGACCATTTGAACGGAAGGTTTGCACAATCGCCTTTTCATGATCGCAATTTTCTTTTCGATATTTGACATAACTGGACATAAAGTGAATGGTGTCGTCAACCGCAATACCCAATGTAGTTGCCGCTATCATCAAGGTCGCAAAGTCCAGATATATACCAAACAACCCCATCACTGCACCGGCCATGATAATAGGCAATACATTGGGGATCAGAGCCATCATTCCATATTTAAATGATCGGAGTAATACGAAGAAACAAATGGTAATTAACAATAGAGAGATAGCAAAAGATGACGACAAACCTTGTAATACATAAGTGTCCATATTGTTAAATAAAACAGCGCGTCCGGATGTTTTTATATTTAAATCCGGAAAATGCGTAGCAGCATAAGCTTCTATTGCTTCTACACGTTGCTTGGTTATTTTGGATGGTGCTACAGCAAACAATACCGAGATACGCATACGCTGACCGGAAAAATCCATTAAATCAGTCAAATCTTCGTCAGGGCCAGAGCTGGAATATAACAGCAGATATTGGCCTACCATATTACGTGTTTCCGGCACTTTGAAATATTCCGGATTATCGTCATGCATTACCTGATTTATTTTCATTAGATAATTCATCACTGAAGTTGCTTTTCCGCTACCTTCCAGGCTGGTTACATATTGTTGGAATTCCAAAGCCCGTTGCAGGAAAGCTGGGTCTTTAATGCCTTCTTCTTTTCCGGAGTCCAACATAAATTCCAAAGACAAAGCGCCTTTATATGTTTGGTCAAAATATTCCAGCCCCTTACGAATGGGTGCATCTTCTTTAAAGTTACGCACGAAATTTGTATCAACTTCCACTTTCGTTAAAAAATACAAAGACGGTAATAACAATAAACCCGTTGCAATTAAAATCACTTTTCGGGCACCAATAATTTTGTGTGGCCATGAATGTACAACACGGCTGATCACACTTGTGCGAGTTACTTTTTCCGCCTTTTCTACTTTAACGCGTGAATAACTGAGAATTGCAGGCAATGTCATGGTAGAAAACAGGAAACTAAAGAATAAGCCTGCCATCATTTGCAAACCAAACTCCACCACCAATGCAAGATGGCTTGAAGTTAAAGCCAAAAAACCAAAGAAAGTGGTAATAAACGCAAAAAAACAAGGCTTTAAATATTTTCTGATAGACGCTTCAGCCGCCGCTGCAGAATCCAGCCCCTGACTTCTGAATTCATAAAAACCCATCATAATATGCACACTGCTTCCCAATCCAACAACGGTTAAAATAGTGGGAATAATAATGTTGAGCATATTGATCGACCAACCGCTGAAACCTATGACTCCCAAAGCAGCGATTGATGACACCACTACAACACCAAAAGGCAGAAGAACACCCATGCCTGTTCTAAAAATTAAATACAGAAATATCAGGATAAACAACATCATCAAGGGATAACTGATTGACTGATCGACTGTTGAATAAAAGAAGAAAGCCTCACTGATAATTGAAGAGCCTGAATAATGCAATTTAAAATCAGGGTTTTTATCCAGGCCTTCTGCTTTTACAAATTGATGAAAATCTGTCGCCAATTCAACTTTGGCATTTTTTCCCGAGGTGTGCTCTTCCGGCATCACAACACGTGCAGAAATGATGGAGTGACGTAAATCTTTGGTAAACAACAAGTTATGCGCTATGGTTTCATTTTGCAGAATGTTGCGTATTTTTGTCAGCTCAGCTTCCGAAAAATTAAAATCTGCTGAATCAGGAATGGCAGGATCAACATCCAGCAAGTCATTATTATAATAAATATATTCAAATTTATTTAATGATCTTACTTTATTGACTGTCGAATGCTCTTCCAAAAAATCAGATATCTTTTTGATTGCCTGCAGTGATTCCTGATTAATCAGATCTCCTGTCGTGGCCTCTATTCCCACTACCAGATAATCATCACTGCCAAATTGTTTCTTAAGGTCGTTATAATCCATTAACACCGGATCATCTTCCAAAAACCAGATGTCGGTCGAACTTTCGAAATAGAGATTTTTTAAACCAGTACCTACCCCTATTATGAGTAAAATACTCATCAGAATTACCGCTAATCGGTATCTGATTACTTTGATCGCCCATTGATTAATCATTTTAAAGTCCTCTGATAGAAAAATGTTAGTTAGTAGGTAAAGCTTCTGGAATGACTTCATTAGCCATGAGTTCAAGTTGTTGCACATACTGCTCAACAACAGACTGCATGGAATCCTTTGTATAAAAATTGTTTGAATAGGCTATTTCCAAATAGGTAGTTTTATCTTTGGTATAAAAGAAAAACTCCATCATGCAGGTACGCTTTTGTTCCGGTAATGCAAATCGGGCGCTTGTTAACATGTCGTTATTGGCTGTAGAAACATCGCCCAGATAATTGATGCGAACACCGGTAAGGTGCATGTCCGGGTAAGAACCTTCAGGCAATAAATCCCCCACCAGATCGTAACTTAATCCACCCAGTGGCAATTCTTTCATTTCAGTATCCAGCTCCCTGATGACATCTTTGAAACTGGCATTTTTCTTTAACGACACCCCAACAGGCACATTGACGGCGAAATCACCCACTGATTCAAAATAACTTTTATTGGATCCGGGGATATGACGGCCATTCAATTTATGACTTATTACAATCCAGTTCTTTCGCAATTTCACAGCGAGGAGTTTATAAACTGCAGCTGACAAAATATGGTAAAAACTGGTATCAAAATATTCACGTCCATCTATTTGCAAATAGTTGATTAGTTTTGAAGGTATGGGCACAGTGATTGTTTCATAAGAGTCCTCTGTGTTTTTACCTTTTTCATGATCATATGCAATCTGAATAATCGACTTTTTCTTTAACGCATATTTTTTCCAAAAATCGATAATTCTTTGTTCGCCATAGTTGTTATACAAGGATACGAGATCCTGCACATAATCACTGTATTTGGGGCTTTGAGATTTTCCAGGATCAGACACACCCTTATAAATGTTCCAAACTTCTCGATTCACTATGTAACCGGAAATCATATCCGACATAGCATGATGAGCAATCCACACCAACTCTTTACTCTGGTCACGATTAACCAGAACCAATTTAAATAATGGCCACTGATCAACACGAATGCTGGATGCAACACTTCTGATTTCAGTAGTTAATTGCGCTTCGTATTCAGCATCATCCAAACCGGAGAAATCGCATCTGATGAAATCGGTAAATTCAACCGAGGTCAGTATTTCCTGCAGTATTTCACCATCCATTTTAATAAATTGGGTACGCAGGGCATCCTGATGCTTCATCAAACTATTGACCGAATCAATAAATTTATCTTCTGCAAAATCGTTTGCCAAATTCACCCGACTAAACCCCCACCATTCATAAGGATCGTCGAAATAATTAAACAGCCATCGTTGTGCAGGACCTGTTTGCAAATACACAGATGGATTTTTTTCCGATTCTATTGTCGCCGCAACCTGCAACGAATTCAGAATGACTTTTCGATCCAGCTTACCGTTGGAATTTTTCGGTAATTTTTCCAGACGAATAATTTGATGCGGCAACATATAAGCAGGACATTTTGCTGCTATATGCGATTTTATTTCCGCTTCAGTCAGGGATTTTCCGGAATACCAGAGAATCAATTTTTCATCAACTACCAGGCATGCTGCTTCGTCTATTGATTTATGGCTGGTTGCCACATGTTCTATTTCACCCAGTTCAATTCGGAAACCACGTAGTTTGACTTGATTGTCTTTGCGACCGTGGTATTCAATCACACCGCCATCGCGTTCAATCGCCAGGTCGCCTGTTGCATAAATAATGTCACCAGGAACACCTGCATAAGTATTCCTTACAAAAGATTTTGCAGTCAGCTCAGGCTCATATAAATAGCCTTTTGCCAATTGATTACCCGCAATACACAATTCCCCCATCTCGTCTTTTGCAAGGCGATTTCCTTTTTCATCACGAACAAAAAGAACTGTGTTATCTACCGCTTTACCAATTGGAATGGGTTCATGGTCTTGCGGACGTCGGTTAATAAAGTGATAACTCACATCTATAGAAGCTTCTGTAGGCCCATAAAGATTGCACAAACCTGTTTGCAAACTGTATTGATCTATCCAGCGTTGTATAGTGGCGGTAGGCAATGCTTCCCCTGAAAAAATTAACCAGCGAAGATCAGAAAAACGATACTTTTCATCAGCAAGGCTATTCACAAATTCACCAAACATGGAAGGTACAAAATGCGCAACAGCAATTTTTTCTTTCACCATCCAGTCAGCAAAGTCCCATGGATTGGACACAATATCTTTTTCAACCGCACAAACAGTACCACCGTACATAATTGGCCATAGATGTTCCCAGATCGCAACATCAAAACTGCATGACGTTTTTTGTGCAACTTTTTCACCCGGTTGCAATTGGAATATTTTTTGATGCCACATTAAACGATTGGCATAACCCAGATGATGCAAATACACACCTTTGGGATTACCGGTTGATCCCGAGGTAAAGAGTACAACCATGTCGTCTTCAGGTTGAATATTTATATTCAATTGTAAATCGGGATATTCCTGCCATTGATTGGCCGTTACTATTTCTTTATTGAGACTGGAAAATTTTTCCAGTATCTCGTCGGCCGGATTATCCATAAACACCAGATTGCGAACATCCACTTTTTTCAGCGGCGTTGAATCACTGTGCAACAAATTAAATATCCTGCTGTTTAATACTGACTCTGTAATCAGGGTTTTAATTTTTGCATGGGACAAAATGTATTGAATGCGATCATCAGGGAAAACAGGATCAACCGGAACATAGGCCGCGCCTGTCTTTAGAATGGCAACTATGGCGGTGATCATCATAGGGCCACGATGGGAGATCAACCCAACGTAATCACCTTTTTTGACACCCGACTTTTTAAGCATTTGTGCCAAACGGTTGGAGTCAGATTGCAATTGTGCATAACAAATCGATTGACCTTTGTAATTCGTGACTGCAATTGCATCCGGTGTTTTTTCACACTGACGGATAATGAATGAAATTGGCAATTCGTCACTGGTGATATCCGGTGAAATACTGAAGCTTTCATCTGGCGCAATATAATTTGTTGTTGATGAAAGAGTTTCATTTTCAATAACGTCTTCGTTTACCACGACAGCTTCAGGCTCAATCACCTTTTGCATTTCCGCCAGGGATTTACATCTCACCAATTCCCGTTTATTCAATGGAATATTGAAATACAAGGGTAATTGCTGCACCAATTTAATTTTGACCAGAGAATCCAAACCCAGCTCTGATTCAAAATCCTGGAATAACTGACTATCCTCCAAATGCCTATGAGTCACAGATTCGAAACACTTACGCAATAATTGTGTTGTTTCTGTTACACGGGTTTTTGTGACGGATTTTATTTCCAACAAATTGTCATCCAGCAACTTATTTAATTGCTGCAAATACTCTTCAAGCAAACTATTAATAATCGATTGGCTAAAATAGGAATCATCATAATTGACAGAAATATGAAGTTGCTGCTGATGAATTTCTTGTAAAAAATCAATCGCACCGGGTGAATTGGAAGTGCCTGCCCGGTAATGATCAACAACCAAATTGGCATAATGCGATTCAATACCTGTTTTACCCGTGTAGGGGAAATACAAATTGGATTTTAAATTCGCCAGAAGCATTTGTTTTGCATATTCTGGCAATTCATTGTTGTGATCCAAAGGTATGCTTTCAATTACACTGCGCAGCTCCCTTGTTTGCAGCCTGTCAAAACCATTGGTTAAATCATTGTCAATTTTGTTTTGGATGTATTCCATCAATGATTTGACATCGCCCTTCACACTGGAAGATGGAATAGCCAATGATAAATTTTGTGCAAAACAACCTATAGTCGTAGAAAAATCAATTCCCTGATAGACACGCCCACTGGTTGGAACCTGAATTAACAAATCCGATTCCATTTTTTGTAATTTATCAATTGCTTTAATAAAAGCGGATGCCAGAAAACTATTCACCGAAAATCGGGTTTTACCACAACAGCTCATCATCTTTGCCGTTTTTTCTTTTGACAACTGTATTTCGATATTGGTGTAATGCGCCAGAGTGATATCTTTTTTTCTGGATTCCGGATTGAATTCATATTTCGACGGCATCAACTCCGGACTGGATTCCAGTAAAGTGGATACCCCATCTTCATCATTGACATATTGATTCAGGGTATTAATCAGATTGATGTATTCTTCTTTCGTTGAATATTGTGCATCCGGTAATATCGTGCCATTTACCATGGCGGTATAAATTTCCAAAAATTCTTTTAATGCCAACTGGTTGCTTAATCCATCTGAAACAATATGCTCATTACTCCAGAAAATACTGCTATGGTTGTTGGATTTTTTAATAACCGAAATTTCATGTAGCGGCCAGGCAGTCATGGACCATTGGAAGTTCAATTTTTCATGAAAATAACGATTAATGAATTGTTCCTGTTCGGTTACATCCAATCCACTGATGTCTTGTTGTGAAACACGCAAGTTACCAATGTCAGATGCAAAACCGGCTTTTATACCTCCAAGTGTATTGTGAATATCTTTCGGCCAATCCAACCTCAATTGCAATGAAGGGTGGCGCTCAGTCAGTTTTTGCCAGGCTTTTGACGCAATATCCAGATCAACACTGCCTGTAACATCAACATAAGAACAAAGTGAACTTGATTTCGTTAAAAAATGAGCGGGTAGAAAAACCATTTGAGCATCCAGTAATGGAACTGCGCCAATAGATGCCACGGCTTCGGCTGGCTTTTCTGCTGCAGCAACCAGATCCGAAAATATTTCAACAAGATCAGCCACCGTCTTGGATTTATTAATGATGGTATTCATACCCATAGTGTTATAGCGTTCAACGCTGCTTTTTGAGCTTCTGGATATTAATTCATTAATTAATCCCATCATTTTGATTGAGTCGAGATTCAAATCCACAGATAAATGATGCGTTGGTTTAATCTCTGCTGGCGATCTGTGACAAAGATTAGCAATTTCCTGAATCACGATATTATTAAATGACTGGGGCTCCTGTTTATTTTTTACAACGATAGTTTCATGTTCTGACACCACAATATCAGCAACAGATTTCGATAGAACAGGTGCAACAACAAGCGTTACATTTTTGGCTTCTGTTTTTTTCGAGTTCTCAAAAGGAATCCAACAATGTTGTTTATTAAATGGATAAGTTGGCAGCGGAATTCGGTGGCGACTACCTTTAAGATACAAACCACCAAAATCGAAATTAACACCTTTTACCCACCATTTTGCCATTTGATGTAAATCCTGCTTTTGCATCAAGTGATCAGCAAAATCTGTATCCAGCAAATCAGTCAGCAATCCTGAATTCTGACTATGCTGACCGCTGTACTCGGAAACACCATCATTAATAAAAGCCGTTAATTTTTCGATCAATTCATTTCTTGAATGAACCAAAAAAGCCACACGACAATCCATAGGTTGGCGACCGGTTTGCAAGGTAAAGGCAATATCTTGCAAGGAACCTTGCTGGTTTGTACCGACATAATTCAACAAATTCACAGCCTGCTGCTTAAGTTGCCAATCGGTTTTGGCAGAGAGTGGCACCAGGCATTCAATGTTGAATGAATCGCGCGATTCGGTTTTATCAAGATATTGTTGAACAACAAGATGAGCATTGCTGCCACCAAATCCAAATGAACTTACACCTGCGACCAAGGGTAGCGGTTTGTGATCCGCTGTCATGGGTGGTTGCAAATCAGTTAATTCTTTTACAACGTAGAGAGGCGAATCATCCAGATTAATTAATGGATTTAATTCTTTAAAATGTAAACTGGGTGGAAGCTGGGAGTGTTTCAGTGACAACAACACTTTTAATAATCCTGCTACACCCGCTGCAGGTTCCAAATGACCTATATTGGTTTTTACCGATCCTATTCCACAGTGTTTTTGTGAAAATTTTTCACCCGATAATTTTTTCAGTGCTTTTTTAATACCTTCTACTTCTATTGGGTCACCAAGACGAGTTCCTGTTCCATGCATTTCAATGTAACAAATTTGTTCAGGGTATATGTTGGCTTTTTGGTAAGCATGTAATAACAACTCAGCCTGGGCATTTGAATTGGGTGCGGTAATTGAACTGCTGCGACCGCCATGATTCAAGGCATAGGATTTAATCACTGCAATAATATTGTCGCCGTCTGCCTGGGCTTGTTTTAAAGGTTTCAGCACCACTATGCCAACACCTTCACCTTTCACATAACCATTGGCATCTTTATCCAGTGTTTTACAGCGACCGTCGGGTGAATAAATATTTAATTGACTGGTACCAATCATGGTTTTTGGCGAAAGAGCCAAATTGACACCGCCCGCAATTGCCAGATTACATTCACCGGATTGAATTGATCTTGCAGCGCGATTAATTGCAACCAGACTACTCGAACAAGCAGTATCCACAGATTCACTGGGCCCGGTTAAATCCAGAAAATAAGAAACCCGGTTGGCAATCATATTATGTGCATTACCTATTGGCATTTCGGCATGGTAATGGCCATAGTCAACCAACAAATCCTTGTAATCATTAAATTCAACACCGGCAAATACACCAACTCTGTAATCTTTTAAATTGCGCGGATTGTATCCGCTGTTTTCAATCGCGTTCCATGCTGTTTGCAGAAATAAACGCTGCTGCGGATCCATAAAATCGGCTTCACGTTTGGATAATTCAAAAAATTCGTAATCAAATAAATCAACATCCTTGATAAATCCTCCCCAGCGAGAGTTGGACTTATTAATATTGCCGAAGGAATCACCGTAATGGTCTTGCCATCGCCAGCGGTTTTCCGGAATTTCGGCAATGGAATCCACTCCTGATTTCAGGTTTTCCCAAAATTCCTGAATACTGGATGCTCCCGGCAGGGTTGCATCCATACCAATTATTGCAATTTCCATGTTCATGTCCTCATCATCAGTTTCTGGTCTATTTCCTTCAGCGTTTACTTCAATTTCTTTCGCATCAATATCAATCTGATTGATTTCCTGTTTTTCGACACCACCCAAAACCCCGATCAAGTCGGCGGAATATTCTGCAACAAGATATTCAGTTAACTTATTAAGGCTTTGATGCGAATAAAATAATGCAGGCGAAAATGATATTGAAAATTCACGATTAATTTTGTTTGAAAACTCTTGCAGGGTTATTGAATCAAATCCGTAATTTCCAAAATTTTGGTCATTGTTAATTTTAGAATCCTGGATATCCAAAATTTCAGATGTAAATTCCCTTAATTTTTTAAGTAGCTTGCGTGATACGGAGGCGGGAATACTGGTTATCTTTTCGTTAGCCGTAAACTCAAGTCGTTGATTGGATAAATTAATCGGTTCTGGCTCAGTAACCGGAACAATTGCGTGATGTAAAACCCCCATCTTGTCCAGATAATTTTTAATTCTCTCCTGAATACCGTACACCGGGGCAATTTGCCGGATTTGATTGTGCAAAATGTTAGAGAAAGTCTCCAATCCATTTTGGGTATCCAGTGGAATAATCCCGATATTGTCACGAATGGATTTTAATATCCGGCTATCAATATGCATTCCACCTTCGGTCCATATTGGCCAATTAATCGAAATGCTTGTACCAAACCTGTTACCTTCAGCCACTTGCTGGTTGCGCCAATGCACGAAATAATCCAGAAAACTATTGGCATAGGCATAATCTGTTTGCCCAAAGTTACCCAACACTGAAGTAACCGAGGAAAAAGCAACAAAATAATCCAACTTATAGCAGCGACTTGCCATATCCAGATATTGGATTGCCCGGGTTTTGGTGTTGATTAAACGCCTGAAATCATCCCAGTTTTTCATCTGGATCAGACAATCGTTTAATATACCTGCACTGTGAATAATGGCGTTAAGCTTGCCAAAACGGTTATCTATTTTTTCAAACAACAACGCCACATCAGATTGATTGCTGACATCGCAACTGATATAGATGACTTCGTTTTGTGAATGGGACAGTGACTTGATCAGATTTTCTTTTTCCTGATCAAGTGCAGAACGTCCTGTCAAAATAAGGTTTACCTTTCCGGTTTTTGCTATGGCACTGGCGACAATACTGCCCAAACCACCCGCACCACCTGTAATTAAATAAGTAGCGCCTTCCTGTGCAATATTTTTATTTGAGCTTTGTGGTAAGTCGACAACAGACAGTTTTTCAACCAACCTGTTACCGGCAGAATATTTAACGATTGGCGATATCAACCCGGATCGAATTTCATCGGTAATTTTCTGCATCTGCTGTGCTACAGAATAAAAACCTTCATCATTTGCAAATTGCACGTGCTGCAACAAAAACTCGGGCCGTTCAATTTTCAGAGACTTCACAAATCCGGTCGCCGCATTACCTGTCACACCGGCAATATCTTTTCTGTCGTCATTCCACACAGACAAAGACATGTTACGGGTATTTTTGTTTTCAATGAGCAACTGCGACAACAGAAGTAAACTCTGTATACCATCTTGATCATTACTTGATGTTCCCTGTGTCAAAGCAAAAATAATGTTGGCCTCTTGACACTGTTCCAGGCAAGGCATAACCCCTGCATTAAATAGAGATTTTGACTCCAATGAATATTGGTATATTCCAGGTACCACTATTTTATTTTCATTGCCTGGAATAGCACATAATAATTTTTTCGGTGTTATGCTCAAGCTGGCAGATAGTTCATGGGCTTGATCAATATCTTTACAAAATAAAAACAGATTTTCGATTTCCTGATTTGCAACGGAAGTGTCAAGCACTGCAGGAATCCAAACAGGCTGAATATTCAACACAGCTTCCAGATTAACTGGTTTCGCAGGTATAACTACCGGCGTTGGTTGTTTTATCTGCTGAACTTTTTCCGGCTGGATTGCAGGAACATGCGATTTGTTGTCTGTATTTTGATTACTTAACCAATATCTTTCTTTCAAAAAGGGGTAAAGAGGAAGGGAAATTCGTTTTACAGAGTTTTGTTCATCAATATATTTCCCGGATTCTCCTGCCACCCATTTTCTGGCTATTTCTTGCAAAGACGAAGACCCTGATACCGTAAAATTTTCGAATTGCTGATCAACTTCTACTGCGCCAATTACAATTTCTGGTCGCTCATTCTCTTGCAAGAAATCGTTTAATTTTTCATGCAAGTCATGTAAACCATCAGTCACAATCGCCAGCCTATTTGAAAAACTTTCACGACCCACGGCCAGTGTATAAGCAATATTCGCCAGATTATTGGCTTTATCGGTTGAGTTTTCTGCTATAAACGTATGCAGTTTTCTGGCATAGATTTTTAATTGTTCCAGAGATTTTGCAGAAAGATAAATAACTGATTCCTTGTCTTGTACATAGGATACTTTTTCCGGTGCACTCCTCAAAATAATATGGGCGTTTGCACCACCGGCACCAAATGAACTGATACCGGCATAAGTGTTTTCAGTTTTACACCAGTCTTCAATATGCCTTTGCAAATAAAACGGGGAATTATCAAAATCAATTTTTTCATTTAATTGCGATGCATTAATGGAAGGCACCAATTTTTTATTTTTGAATTGCAACAATACTTTGGTCAGTGCTGACACACCTGCTGCTGATTCAAGATGACCAATGTTTGACTTTACCGAACCGATTGCACAAAACTTTCTGGCTTGGGTAAATTGCTGAAAAGCTTTGCCAAGCCCACGAATTTCAATGGGATCACCTAATTGAGTGCCTGTACCGTGTGCTTCTATATAAGAAATATCGCGCGGATTAATTCCCGCTTGCTTAATGGTTTTTTCAATCAGGCTGGCCTGTGCATTGGGGTTGGGTACTGTGTAGCCGCTGGTTTTACCGCCGGAATTAACTGCTGATGCCTGAATTACCGCATAAATATTGTCTTTATCTTTTAAAGCTTTTTCGAGCGGTTTGAGAATAACAACACCCACACCTTCGCCATCAGTAAAACCATCTGAATCTGCACCAAAAGTATGGCAATTACCTTTTTTGGACAACATATTCATTTTGGCCAGACTATCGAGCTGGGCCGGATGTAAAATCAAATTAACGCCGCCTGCCAACGCCACTTCACATTCACCACGTTTTAAACTTTCACAGGCTAAATGAATAGCAGTGAGCGATGATGAACAAGCGGAATCGACCGCAAAACTGGGCCCGGTAAAATCAAAAGTAAACGAAATACGATTGGCGATAGACCAAAAGGTGGGATTGCATGCATAAACTTTATTTTGCTGCAGATTTTCATGCCAGGATTGGGAGCCCATGATCGAATAATTGGCATTCATCACACCGGCAAATACACCTACACGGGACTCTTCCTTACACAAGGTTTCCGGCGTGTAGCCGGCGTCTTCAATTGCATGCCAGGAAGATTCCAGAAAAAGTCTTTCCTGTGGATCCATTCTTTCGGCTTCGCGCGGTGAAATGCCAAAAAACAATGGATCAAACTTATCAACATCTTCAATAAAACCTGCACGACGACGCGAATAATCATCCGATTCTTTTGCAGTAAATTCTTGCCACTTCCATCTTTCAGGAGGTACATCGGAAATACAATTTTTACCAGCACACAGATTTTTCCAAAAGTCATCAAGCGATGGTGACTGTGGATAACGCCCGTTCAAGCCAATAATGGCGATATCATTTTTATTGTTATCTATACCCGGTAAATTTTTTCCAGATAAGAGCTTTAACAAGAGGTCCCGCTTTTGTTGAGCGTCAAGACTCATAACCTATCTCCTTGTTGACTACCAAAACTAATTTAATAACGCATTTAGAAGACTATCTACTTCATGATCAGCCAATTGATCTATTTTTTGTTTTAAATCTTCTCCTGAAAATTCAAAATCATTATCCTTCAAAATTCCTGACTCGGCAGGTAAATTTGTCACAGGATAATTTTCGACACTTTTTTCAACATCAGTTTGTTTTTTCAACACATCCTGTTTTTCTGCAAAAATAAAATCCACCAGGCTGGAAATTGTTTGATATTCATAAAGCAAGGTAGATGGTAATCGTCCATAGAGTTTTTCAAGTTCATGTGTGATTTCCATTGCTTTTACAGATTCCATTCCATACTGATCAAAAGTCACTTTATTTTTCAGGTCTACATCTTCCATCTGTAAACTGGCAACAAAAATATTTCTTACCTGAGTAGTAAGTTGATTTTTGATTGCAACCAAACCATCAGCAACAGCAGAAACCTTATCTGTACGACTCACTGATTTGACAGATGGCTTGTTGACGGCCTGGAAATTAATGCCCTCCAAAGCAATACAAGCGTCTCCATTTTCATCAACAACGACAACATTGCCTGTATCATCATGAACCTGGGTTACGTATAATTTTCCGATCAATGATGGCTTTTTAACAAACAACAATTTATCAATAGAAAATGGCAGTTTGACTTCAGAAGACACTCTTTCATGGAATAAAACAAAAATTTGTAAGCAGGCATCAAGAATGGCGACTTCAGCGACACTGGTTGTTTCTTTGGCTGAAGATTTTATAGCGTAATCAACAATAGCCTCTGTCGCATTAAACCTGACATTTTGAATAGATCTGTAAGGGCCCGAATAAGCCAGGTTA
>CAMLML010000051.1 GCA_946481095.1 uncultured Cellvibrio sp. | reverse complement strand
AGACCCAGCTAACTATATTGCCGAGCAATTAGCGAATCATATTTCCTCTAGTTATCAAGCAAAAATAACAACTGAGACACCATTGGTTAAAGGCAGCAAACCAGGTGACATTCTGAAAGCAAAAGTTAATGCACCTTATCTATTGGATGTACAGACCATCAACTGGAGCTTTGCTTATTTTCCAAGTGACTGGAATAATTATCGAGTAATTTACAGCACTAAGCTAAGACTAATAAACACAAAAACAAAAAAAATAATAGCAGAAGGGTTTTGCGCTAGAGTACCTGAGGACTCAAAAAGTGCTCCAACCTATGATCAATTACTTGAAAACAAAGCGAGCCGATTAAAACAAGAGCTTAAAATTTCTGCAGATCATTGCGTAGATGAACTCAAGAAAAAAGTATTGACTCAGTCATAAGACTTTACCAAAATATCTTACGAACAAGAAATCCCCGCAACGCGGGGATTTTCTTTTGGATTTATTTAAATGCGTTGCAAATTATTTCACAATGCTTCCACCACAATCCGCAGCAATAGTATTTCCTGAACTGCCGCGAATTCTGCAGTTTGGATGAATACACCAAATCGTTATTTTCAAAATTAAAAAAGCCCCGCGTTGCGAGGCTTGTATTGTGCGAATTTCGATTAACCAGCACCCGGTGCAGGGTGAAGTAAAATATCGATTGGCACTGGCTCTGCTTTTCCTCGTTCCATTAAATTGTTCATCACTTCCATCGACAATCGCCGTACGTCAGGATTGCTGTCATTAATCAGAGGTTTTATTACATCGAGATCATTTTGGTTGGCTGACATATCCAGTGCGCCCAATGCCAGTAAACGCACTTCGTGGTTTTCGTCTTGCAAATATTTGGACAAATAAGGCACAGTTACTCGGGACTGCATGTTTGCCAACTCCATAATCGCTTTATTTTTTCCCTGAATATCTGTCGGCTGAACAGTATCATACTTTTTCACATACTGATTGAGCAGACTATCGTCACCCCGATGAGCCAATACTCGTGCTGCGCGTGAACGAATATTGTCGTTCGTATATGAGTTAAAAATATAGTGTAAATCCGTATCAGGAAACGCTTCCGGATTATTTGCCAAACTGAGTAGCCCCATCGCAACCATGCCTTCAGCCATGGGATCTTGCCCTAATTTTGCCAATAATTCCTGAATCACCGCCGCAGCATCCTGTGGGCTTTTTGCTAACAAGGTTTGCATCGAGTGAACTCGAAGATTAACGTCTTCGGAATACACATTGTTTAATGCGGTTGCAATCTCGGATTGTTCTGTGTCAGGTTTCAATATACCAATCATAGCGGTATTTTTAGACGCATTTGCTACAGGTTTTTTCTCACCAGAGTTGAGAGCGGTTTTATTCGATGCAGTCATAGGCGTATAAGAATTTTCATACAACGTTTGTTCTTTATGATTAACAGAACTCAACCAGAATACGGCACCACTACCACCCACCAACAATAGAATTGCAATCAGTTTGATTTTCATAACCAGCCTCTTTTATTTATTCGCCTAATGCCGCACAAAAACCCACCTCGAAATACGAGGTGGGTGAAACAAACGACTAATACAAACATTGCAATACAGCATCATCTGCATAAGCGTAGGTGAAAGAGCCCACTGCACTGGCAGCGGCGACGTAACGAAAATAAACTTGCGGCCGTGCATTCCATGTTCCTGATAAAATTTGTTTGTAGGATGTGCTGCCAGAGTTATGTGCAAGCGGACGCAAATAAGTCCAGGTGGCGGTGTCAATCACTTCAAAATAACTTGCCAAACCTTTGCTATAAATTCCCGCTGCGCAAGTAGTGTAATTACGCACATTGTATGAAGGCACAACGATATTACGGCCGATGCCACTCCATCCAGTAGTTGAATAGACAAAACCACTTTTGCTCCCTGTGCGAGCATTGACGGAATTAGTATCGACATAACCACCACCCGACAGATAGGTATAAACGCCCCACGCACTGGTGTCACCCTCAAGACCGGCACTAAATTGCATTAGAGATGCATGCGCACTTGCGGCAAATCCAACTGCTGACGACACTACCAAACCACTGATTAAACTTTTTATCGATTTCACGTTTTAATCTCCAAACAGTTAGTATGAAAAACCTCTGCAACTGAATCCTGTTGAACTCCATATTCCACCGGATCAAGCAAAGGGACACTCAAAAAAAGCAGACAAAAAACGACACGAAACTTTAATTGTCCAACAACTAAAGTCACAACAATTTGTCAGCTTCTTAAGAATCAAAAAAATAAAACCGTGGCACTACTATTTATTATTTTTGTTAAATAATTACTACAATAAAGAATTAGTTATTTTTTAAATCGTTATTCAACATACTTTTTGAGAATATCAATCTAAAAAATAATAGTAAACAAGTGACAAGCGTAATTCGACCAATAAGAAAAAATTTTGTCATCTATAAACACTAATGGCGCATGTTGTTTCTTGCTGTTATTTATTTTGTCCCATTTTTCATTTAAAAAATAACACCGTGGCACATGATTCTTTTTAAGCATTATTATCCTGACAGATTAGGATTTAACTTAAATGCAGAAATTTAATTTTTATCGCGATGTACGTATGAGATGGCGCAAAACCAATCATGGAATTCAAATATTTTTCTTAAAATCAAAGAGTAATTCCCGTCTTTCGGAAATGAAAATCCATTCAATAAAAAACCCCCGCAATTGCGGGGGTTTTTTATTTTGCGAATTTTCAACAACTTAGTTAGCAATACTTCCCCCACAATCTGCCGTAATAGAATTTCCTGAACCACCGCGAATTCGACAATTTGGATTGCCCCTGACTTTACCGCTGACAACTTTGGTGCTGGTCGCATCCTGAATATAAATGCCTTCTTTGGTGGAGCTGGCGATATCCACTGTATTCACGGTAGTACCATAGCTACCACTCACACTGAAAAATCCGCGCCCTGAATTTCGTGAATAAACTTTGTTTACTTTTACGCTTGGGCCATTGCCATTGGCAACACGGAAAGTGGCATAACCACCGCCCTGATTATTGTAATTACCTGTCACAGTACCAACAGTGCCGTTCTTGCTTTTGTTGAGTAACACACCGCAACCGGTTGTTCTGTCTGCTCTTACATTACCAATGGTAAAACCATTTGCATTCCAAACTTCAACAGCATGGCCACCCACATCATAAGCGTAAATGTTATCCATTTTCAGGCCACTGGAATCACCGTCAATATCAAAACGAATTCCACCAACACTGTTTTGCATATTTTTCATTGTGAAATTGGTAATGGTCGCATTGGTACAGTTTCTTGCTAAATAGGCATAGCGCGGACTATTCGTTACCGTGACATTTTTTACAGTCACATTGGATTTGCCCCAGCATCGGAAAAGACCATTGTCTTTTATGTTGCTGCCATCCAATGTTCTACCACCAAAGTCATAAGTTTCACCACTTTGTAACACGATCGGCGATGTGGGTTTTGATGGAATACTGCTGGTATCAGCAGCAAAGGTCAGGGGAGAAAACGCAAACAACGAACCTAACACAGAGAACGTCAATAGTTTTTTATAAATTATCATTTGATTTATACCTTTTGGATGAGTGAAGTTGACCCGCGACCAGTCAAGCCGCGATCACCCGAAGACACCGCACTTTCAGGGTGCGGCAGAATTTATCATATGAAAAAGAGGACTTATAGCACAATTTGATCGAATATGATTATATTTGTATGTAAATGATAAACACTTATCGAAATTGATCTTTTTCCTGCGCCAAATTAAATGTCAGAATTAGCGCACGGACACATTGCTCAGGTTTATAAAATGAATAAATTCGCCTTCTTTATTTTGGGTTCCCTGGCAGGTATAGCCGGGACACTTTATGTTATTTCCGACGCCTCAACTGACCCACAGCGTGTCGTAAATGAAAACCATGATTACAAGGAATCATCAGAATTTCCCAATACCAATACACCACTGACGCAACAAACCACATTCAATAATTCAATTCCTATGCAGTCGTCTTCAGATGCAAGTGATCAATCAAATATAGAATCAATGCTAAATGCGTTTACAGCCAACACAGAAAATTTATTCGAAAGTCAGGAATACAAAGATTTAGCTTATTTGATGCGAAAGGACAAAAAGGTTGCAGCGCAGATAAGACAGAAACTAATTGAAAGTACATCCTACGAAGAAAAATACGCACTCATAAATTTGCTTTCGCAAGACAGCAGTGAAGAAACCATTAATATGGTCATTGACATGATCAAACATGCAGACGATGAATCCAAACGATTGGGGTTCGAACTTTTGCGATCCATGGATATTAAAGAAAGTCATACCGCACTCAATCAAACTCTGCTGGATGCCACTTATTATGAGTCAAATCCGGAATTGTTAACGGACGTAATATTTCGGTTGACTGAAAAAACATTGGACGACTCCACCAAAACTATTGCCATCGACCGTTTTCAATCTTTTCTTGCCAGTGGCAATAGTGCAATCAAAGCAAGAGCCATTGACGGCTTGTCGCAACTGGGAGATCAGGAGACTATTTCAGCGACAGTTAAACAATATCTGGGTGATCCTGATGAAACTGTTCGGGTTTCCGCAATCAGTGCGGCTTTTAAGTTAAACTCCACACAACTGGATCATGACATCATCAGTAGATTGACCAGAATAACCAAAAACCCTGAAGAGCCGGAAAGTGTACGCAATATGGCTTCAGCGGTTTTGGATTCACAGAAATCTGCTTTGTAAATATTGGAAAAATTATGACACTGTTATGCGATAAAACATGCACTGCTTGTAAAGCAGACGCTCCCAAAGCCACACCGGAACAAATACAAGAAGCACTGGCACAATTACCGGAATGGAAGATCATACAAGTCGATGGTATTGATCAAATACAGCGCGTATACAAATTAAAAAATTTTGTAGAAGCTATGTCACTGACACAAGCTGTAGGTTTATTAGCAGAAGAATACAATCACCACCCCGCCCTGCTCACCGAATGGGGAAAAGTCACCGTCACCTGGTGGACACACAAAATAAAAGGACTGCATGAAAATGATTTAATTCTGGCGGCGAAGACGGATAAGATATTCATGCAGATAACTGATGCTCAATATTAAAAACATGTTCTGTCGTAATTCACGGAGCCAAGATTGATTCAACTCACTGAATTGAAAAACCTGTTGTTACGATATCCGGCACAACCCAATCGCCCTTCACACCTGAGTGCTGCAAGTGGTTTAGTACAAGTAGGTCCATGGCTATATGTGGTAGCCGATGACGAATTACATTTGGGAAAATTTTTATTGGAAGGTGATAGTGCAGGAGAATTGTATCGCTGTTTTCCTGGTGACTTACCTACAAATGTTGACGAACGCAAAGCAGAGAAACCGGATATTGAAGTGCTTATGCGGATTCCACGGTTAAATAATCCATCGCAACCAGCATTGCTGGGGTTAGGCTCTGGTTCCAAAACAAATCGTTGCCGAGCTGTAATTATCCCGCTTGATCAAACGGGCAACATATCTACCCCGGCAGAAATTATAGACCTCTCACATTTTTACGAATTTCTGAAAAAAGAAATTGGCAACTTGAATATTGAAGGTGCCACTATTGTGAATCAGGATATTTTTTTATTTCAACGCGGCAACAAGAAAAATAAATTGAATGCCAGCATTCGTATTGCGCTTGATGATTTTTACCAAGTACTTTCACAACCACAAAAATACCACGAACCACGCATTCAGATTACACCTTATGATTTGGGCGAAATCGATCATATACCGCTTTGCTTTACCGACGCCACATCACTCAATAGCGGCGAGATTATTTTTACTGCCAGTGCCGAAAACACCTCCGACACCTACCTCGATGGCGCCTGTGTGGGATCCGCTATCGGCATCATTAATTCTCAAGGCAATTTGAGTTTTATCGAACCAGTCAATAAAAAAGTCAAACTGGAAGGCATTGAAGCAAAAACAAATAGTAAAATAATAGAACTCTTACTGGTATCAGACGCGGATGATGCGACACACCCGGCGCAACTTTATTCTGCAAGTATAACAATCTAAAGGATAAATATTACCCCAATAGAATTTTGAAAAAATTGAGCTAATTATTGATGTGCAAAAATGACATATGAAATTATTAATTAAACTATTTGTGGCTATTTTTATAGTTTCAACCCATCTAACAGCTCTCGCTGAAAAAGGAGACCTGATTGTCAATGACGTTACCCAATTAAATCCCGTTACGGTTAAGACCATCGTTACACCACACACACTTGACGAATTAATAAAAACAATTGCAGAGTCGACTGGCCCCATATCAATCGGTGGAGGACGTTACAGCCAGGGTGGTCAAACCTCGCACCAAAATAGTTTGCATTTGGATATGAGGCAATTTAATAAAGTTGTCAGCTTCGATATTGATAAAAAAGAGATTAAAGTTCAGGCAGGAATAACTTGGCGTGACATTCAGGAATATATTGACCCTCACCACCTGTCCGTAAAAATTATGCAAACCTATACCAACTTTACTGTCGGAGGCTCTTTAAGTGTGAATGCTCATGGCCGTTATGTTGGTGAGGGCCCCATAATCAATTCTGTTAAAGAAATAACATTGGTATTAGCGAACGGGGAATTAAAACATGCCAACCGCAATGAAAATCAGGATCTATTCTATGCAGCTATAGGAGGTTATGGTGGTATTGCTGTGATTGCAGAAGCTGTTTTGCTACTGGAAGACAATACAAAAATCAAACGGAAAGATATCATCATGGATATCACCAAATACAAGCAATATTTTCTGGACAATATTCGTGATGACTCAACCGTTGTTTTCAGCAATGCGGAAATTTATTTACCTGGATTCAATAAAGTAAGGTCCATTACCTGGAATTTGACAGATGAGCCTCTGACCCAACCATTAAAATTAATTCCCAAAAACAAAAACTATTACTGGGAACCCAAAATAATAGACTGGATTGCCAATCATTCATCTGGACACAGCGTTCGCCGTAGTCTTATAGAACCTTTAATCTATGCCAAATCGCCGGTAGTCTGGCGCAACTATGAAGCTAGCTATGATGTTCGCAGGCTCGAACCCAAAAATCGAAATAAAACAACTTATGGATTAAGAGAATATTTCGTACCTGTCAGTCAATTTGAAACATTCATAGAAAAAATACAATTAATTATCAAAGAACAAAAAGTTAACGTAATTAATATTTCTATTCGTCACTCACCTCCAGACACAGAATCTTTATTATCCTGGGCACCCACAGAAGTTTTTTCATTTGTCATTTATTACCGCCAAGGTACCAGTCAATCAGACATCGATGCCGTAGGTCATTGGACACGAGCATTAAATGATGCAGCAATATCGCTTGATGGTACTTATTACTTGCCTTATCAAATCCATGAGACGGCCGAACAATTTAGAACTGCTTATCCAAGGCATAAAGAATACTTCTTACTAAAAAAACGTGTTGACCCAGATTTTAGATTTATTAATAAACTATGGGAAACTCACTATAAAAACTAAATTGTATAGCCTTCTATTTTAGATAACTAAAGAGTTAAACTAACCAGGTAAAATTCATTTATTGGAGAAACAATATTATGGAAGCCAGCGCATTAGCAGCTTTATTGGAAGCTTATAAAATTTCAAAATCGACCGATATCGGCAAGTTGATTCTCAGTCAGTATTTGCAAGCAGGTGAATTTGCGAAAGCCAGTGAGTTTTTGCTGGAACTGTCATTGAAGCCTGAACAGCTGGTAGAGACTATTGTTGCATTTGCGCAAGCATCGCAGCTTGATCAGTTGCAAAAAGTATTGGTAATGCAGGATGCAACCTCTATTTTGCAAGCCTTGATTGATCAGAATCAGGAAGCCCTGGCAAAGGATCTATATATTTACTGGTGTCAGCACCAACCCAATATTAAAAATATTTTTTGGGATAACCGCCTGCGTATTAATGCTGAAACTGAAGAACAAGATAGCCGTCCACGTTTACGGGTCGTGGAAAAAAATGATTTGGCAGAAGTCACTCATTTAAGTGATTACAAACAAGCAACCGTTACTTTCAAGGATGTGGTAGGCCTTGAAGCCGTAAAAGAACAAATCACCAAACGTATTATCCTGCCCTTCCAAAAGCCTTCATTCTTCCAGAAATTTAAAAAGAAAATTGGTGGTGGCGTTTTACTTTATGGCCCGCCGGGTTGTGGCAAAACATTAATTGCCCGCGCCACGGCTGGACAGTGCAATGCCAGTTTTTACAATATTCAAGCTGCCGATGTGTTGGATATGTACATTGGTGAATCCGAACAAAAGTTACGAGCTATTTTTGAAAAAGCGCGCGCGGACAAACCCTGTATTTTATTTTTTGATGAACTCGAAGCATTGGCAGGCAAACGCGAACACGCACGCAATTCAAGTACAGCCAATGTTGTCAGCCAGTTTTTAACGGAGCTTGACGGCTACTCACAAGGCAATGATGGCATTTTAATTTTGGCTTCCACCAATGTACCCTGGTCAGTTGATCCTGCTTTTTTGCGCCCCGGCCGTTTTGATCGACTCTTTTTTGTACCTCCACCGGACAAAGTTGCACGAGCCGCAATATTGCAACATCAGATGAAAGACAGACCACAGGAAAACAATATTGATTTTGATCTGATCGCCAATAAAACATCAGGATACTCAGGTGCTGATTTGGCTAATCTGGTAGAAATGGCCGCTGATGAAGCAATTGACAGTTCGATTGCACAAGGTCGCGAAGTGGCTATTTCATTTGATCATTTTCGTGAAGCTCTGACACAAAGTCGTAACTCAACGAGCGAATGGTTAACGACTGCGCGCAATTATGCACGTTACGCCAATGATGGCGGCCGCTACGATGATGTGTTGGAATTTTTGAATAAATACGGAAAATAATGATGAACCGCTATTCAATTATCGATGAACCCAAACAGCATCAATTAAATGCCTTGATTTTAAGCCCCGTGGTGATTTTATTTGCCAGTATTCTGATCCCCATGTTTATTACCCTGCCCTATCTGGGTCGGATCTGGATGCCGGCAGTCTGGTTGATTTTCAATAGTCTGTTATTAAAAAGCGCGTCAAGAGTCAAAGAAATATCTGTTTCCATACTCGCTGTGTTTTTATGGTTTTTGATTGTTTACGGTGGCGCTGATTTTATTTATACCTACGCTGAATCTGGCGGCCTGACCAAAGCGGCGCCTTATCTTCGCATATGTTCACAGGCCGCATTTTATTTTTGTTTGATGTACGTAGTTGCATTGCAATCAACTTCCTATTCACTTTACGAATACATTAGCAAACGGCAGTAATTATGTTTGAATACCAACTGCAAAGAGCCTGGTCACTTTATCATAGCGGCCAATACACAGAGGCGATTGATCAACTCAAAAATCTTTTGGGGCAAGATCCCAATCATGCGGAATCTCATGGATTACTGGCAGCCTGTTTATTGGGTGACAAACGCTTATATGCTGCAGAATATGAATTGCATATTGCGCTGCAACAAGATCCCATGCAATCTTTTTTATTTTTAATTCAGGCCAAAATTCTATTGTACAAACGTCAATTTACTAAAGCATTGCAAGCTTGTGACCATGCACTTTCACTCGCACCTGCTTATGTTGACGCCTTGCTGGAAAAAGCAGGCATTTATTTGTTACAGGATCAATTTGATAAAGCACAGGCCAGCATAGAAGAAGCTTCCCGTATTGCACCTGATCACTCGGGCATCAGCAGTGCGTTTGCATATCTGTATTTGGCAAAAGGAGATTATCGTCAGGCTGAAATATTTGCACGGGAAGCTTTACAACAAAATGCACAAAGTGAATCTGCCAATTTATTAATGGGCAGAATCCAACTGGCCCATGGCAATTTGGCGGATGCAGAATATCATGCAAAATTTGTTATTCTGAATTCCCCCAATTCAGAGCAAGCATTGGCCTTATTGGCCAATATCAAAGCACGCAAAAACTGGTTTATTGGTCTTTGGTGGCGGGCTAACAACAAGCTGGTCAACATGTCGCAACTTCGGCAAGTCAGTTATTTAATCTGCGCTTATCTATTTTTTAATTTGCTGTCACAAATTGTGGAAGACACAGGTTATCCACGCACATCGAGCCTGATCAGCTATGCCTGGCTGGCACTTGTCATCTATTCCTGGGTCGCCATTCCCATCTATATCAAAATGCTGAAAAAGGAATTAAAACGTTTTCAATTTAATCGTGATTTTTAACAATATGAAAAACTTTATTTTTGCCATGGCAATCAGTGTCTCTTCACTGACATGGGCAGACACGCCTTTTTTAGTGAAAGAAAATTTATTTGATTACACACAACCGACTACCCTGGGCTTATCCAAACCACAAGGAATCCAGCATTCAACTGTTTTTAAAGCAATTGAGGGCAAAGCCCAATACAACCATGGTGCAGTTCTGTTTCCGTTTAAGGGAAAATTATTTATCCAGTGGCAAAGTTCCATACAGGATGAAGATGCGGAAGAAACGCAGGTTCTTTTTAGTAGCAGTAAAAACGGGAAAAAATGGCAGCCCGCAAAAACTTTGGTTGCAGCGAGAAAAGATTTTATTGTGACCAATGGTGGCTGGTGGAGCGATGGTAAAACACTGATTGCTTATATTAATGTCTGGCCTAAAAACATGACGCCCAAAGGCGGCTATGTTGAATATATTTCCAGTCGTGATGGTGTTAATTGGTCATCACCCAAACGCTTATTAAATGCTGATGGCAGTGCAGTGAATGGCATTATCGAACAAGATCTTAAAGCTTTGCCCAACGGAAGAATTATCACCGCAATCCATCAACAACCGGGACTGATTGCCAAGCCTTATTTCACAGATGATCCTCTGGCCGTGAGTGGCTGGACTCAGGGTAAAATGAAAAATTTACCGCATCAACCCGGTATTAGTCGCGAACTGGAACCCAGTTGGTTTTTAAATAAAAACAATCATATTGTGATGGTATTTCGTGATCAGGCATCCAGTTTTAAAATATTGGCGGCAATCAGCACCGATAAAGGTAAAACCTGGTCAGAACCCCAACTCACCAATATGCCGGATTCCCGCGCAAAACAAAGTGCCGGAAATTTTCCTGATGGCAATGCATTTCTGATTAATAACCCCAGCGGATCAAAACAACGATCCCCTTTAACACTGACACTCAGTAAAGATGATTATTTATTTGATCAAGCCTGGTTGCTGAAAGATGAAAGTGAATTACCTGCAATGAAATATACAGGGTTATATAAACGCGCAGGTTACAGCTACCCGAAAAGCATTATCTGGAAAAATCAATTGTGGGTGAGTTATGCAGTAAATAAGGAAGATATTGAAGTTACATTTATTCCATTGAGTAAATTCTGAAACCCTGAACATATCGGCCAAACTGTTTCACTCATCCAATCGCGAATCTGTTTCACTGGTTGACTGTAAAACTTTCCTGATTTTTATTCTTGAATACCAACTTGTTTCTGTAAAAAATCACAACAATTTTTGCTTCTTTATTGAACAACCGAATTGAGCAGCTGAAGTTATTTGGATCTATGGTTTCAAAAATACCCGTTACCAAAAGTAATGCTGATCACCGGTAACAAGTTAAACTGTGGTTTACGGCGAAAATTTACAGCTTCATCTTGATTTCAACGGATATTTTTTCTATAAACTTACTCATAAAACAAGCCTTGGCAAAAGGATAATTTGCAGGCGAACCCGCTCACAAAGTCTGATGAATTTTTACAAGAATAATGTGAAGTTTGTTAACCAGTTAACTTAAACTTGTATATCAACAAGTAGCTCAAGTAATCACAAGCTGGCTGACAATCTCCCGGAGCGTATTAATCACAACAAGTAACGGAGATATGCCATGAAAGACAAATCGGTTTGGTTAATTCACCATAAGGCTTCTGTCGGCCTCGGATCCAGTTTGAATATGGATGGGTCAGAATACGCTTTTGCCGTGGGTGTGGTTTATGCGAAAAATGTTGTTGATGCTATCACGCGTTTACGCAACCATCTTGTTGACGATGATATGGATCTGGTCGATATTTCAAAATGTGAAATGTATCTGCCTGAGAATTTTGTGGCTACAACCGAAGACAATGAAGAAATCACTTCGGCAGCAACACATGCATTGTTAACCAATGAAATCATTCTGGCTTGCAGCATATCCTGCGAAGCGGATTACATGAAGATTCACCAAAAATCCAGACAATATATTGAATTGGAAACCTATAAAATTTGATTGTTGCGGATTGTTCCGGTGCAAACCGAAACAATCCGCCGCTGGTTTATACAAGGGATGATGTGATTCGACACTTAGGGAATATGTGTCAATTATAAAAATAAACACCACTCTTGATGTATTGCTGTAAGAGATGGATTTTAAAAATCACCGGAGGTCTTTATGCTTGCTTATTTCAAAACAGGCGTCAGTTTGATAGCGATTGGGCTCTTGACTATTGCTACCACCTACCCCAGCACCCAGGGTCTGGTATTTTTCTTTTCAACTTTGCTCAGCCTTTTGTTAATTCTGGCGGGTTTATTACAGTTCTGGATTGATCGCGAGATTTATTACAATCAATACAAGATCAAACAAGCAATGCCTGAACTTCTGTCTTCTCAGGAATGATAGGTAAAAAGCTCCAGACATAAAAAAACCGCCACTAACGGCGGTTTTTTTATGGGGGTATGTTTTATCGACTCGGTATTTTCAAGCCGTCAAACAAATCATCCAGATCAGCGCGTGTGTGTCGATTAAACGCTTCATTGACTAAATCCCTGGTGAGATGCGGTGCAAACTTTTGAATAAAGTCGTACATGAAACCACGCAGGAATGTACCGCGACGGAAACCGATTTTGGTCACGCTGGATTCAAACAAGTGACTTGCATCCAACGCAATCAAATCGGTATCTGTTTCGGGATTGAATGCCATTGATGCGATAATGCCCACACCCAAACCCAGTTTTACATAAGTTTTAATGACGTCCGCATCGGCAGCCGTGAACACAACCCGGGGAGCCAAACCACGGTTCAGAAACGCTTCATCCAGTTTTGAACGACCGGTAAAACCAAATACATAAGTAACCAATGGATATTTGGCGACATCTTCCAGCGTCAAGTGTGAAATTTGTGCCAATGGATGATTTTTTGGAACCACTATGGAACGATTCCAACGATAGCAAGGCATCATAATTAAATCGCTAAACAACTCCATAGCTTCAGTGGCAATTGCAAAATCCACCGTACCATCAGCCGCCATTTCCGAAATTTGCATGGGCGTACCCTGATGCATATGCAAAGCAACATCCGGATATTTTTTTATAAAATCGCCAATAACCGAAGGCAAGGCATAACGTGCCTGGGTGTGGGTAGTTGCCAGTGTCAGTGTCCCTTTGCGCTCATTACTGAATTCCTGAGCGACTTGTTTGATGCTTTCGACCTTGCGGAGTATTTCACCTGCCGTTTTTAAAATTGCATCTCCAGCGGGAGTGATACGGGTTAAATGTTTCCCACTGCGCGAAAAAATTTCCACGCCAAGCTCATCTTCCAGCAATCGAATTTGCTTGCTGATACCAGGTTGTGACGTGTACAAACTCTGTGCCGTAGCCGACACATTAAGATCGTGATGCGCCACTTCCCAGATGTAACGTAATTGTTGCAGCTTCATAAGCTCTCCGTTTGGCTTACAAACTTATTGTTTACCACAGGCTCAAAAAGAATAGCTCTGGGCTCTGTTACAACTTTAGACCATATCTGCAAAATGCAAAGTTTTCACATTCGAGTTTCGAAAAAAATTTGCTGTTCAACTCTGGTTTGCTATGCCATGCGGAACGTGGCCGGTAGCCACATGCTCTTTTGCTGAATCACAATGCATGGGTTGATCGTCAAAAAAGACATCCGCTCCATAGGCTTTCAAAAAACTTCCTTTGGCTAATCCTCCTAAAAAAATCGATTCATCAATGCGGATATTCCAGGCGCGTAATGTGCGAATAACCCGCTCATGTGCCGGTGCGGATCTGGCTGTGACCAATGCAGTTCTGATAGGGCAATCTGCATCAATAAATTCGGCTTGCAGACTGTGCAATGCCGCCAGAAATGCTTTGAAAGGACCACCACTCAAAGGCTCTTTTGCAGCGGCTTTTTCACTTTCGGTAAATGCCGATAACCCCTGGGTCTTGAATACCCGTTCCGCTTCGTCTGAAAACAACACAGCATCACCATCAAACGCAAACCGCAGTTCATCCTCGCGGCTGGACGCATTTTTGGATGCAATTAAAGTAGCCGCCGCAATTCCCTGTTCCAGTGCCTGTTTTACATCTTCCGGTTCGGTCGATAAAAACAAATGGCATCCAAAAGCCGATGCATAACGATAAGGTGAGGTGCCGCCCGAAAATGCAGCGCGGGTTATTTTTAATCCGTAATGCTGGATGGAATTAAAAACCCGCAAACCGGTATCGGCACTGTTTCGCGACAATAAAATCACTTCAACACGCGGTTCACCGGCAAGACGCTCATTCAAGCGCAATAATTTTTTGACCAGAGGAAATGCTTCACCCGGCTCCAGAATTTCATCTTCATGCTTTATTTGATATTGCGCATACGCGGCCAGCCCTTCGTTAATGTAAACCTGATGACTGGCATCCAGATTAAATAAAGCTCTCGACGAAATCGCAATAACTAATTTTTCACCAAAACCTTTTGGCATTTTCGATTTTCTCTTTTTTAAATATTTTGCCTGAGACTCACAACCCCTCCTAACCTCCACCTCCGAAGGGAGAGGGACTTTACTCCCTACTCTCTACGCAGTGAATTTAGTCCCTCCCCTTCCGAAGGGGAGGGGTTTGTTTTAAATCACTCTTCACCATCTTCTTTATGCCAATCCTCAGCCAGAATTTTTTCAAACGCCTTTTGCGTCACTGCCGGGCTCGCATAATAACCCTGATAATAATGGCAACCAAAACTGCGCAAGATTGATAGTTGTTCAGCCTCTTCCACACCTTCTGCGACCAGATCCATACCCAACAATCGCCCCATGGTGATAATAGTTTCAACCAGAACGCGATCGTTCCTGTCTTCAATAATATCGCGAATAAATCCTTTATCGATTTTGAGTGTGGTCACAGGTAAACGTTTTAAATAACTGATCGACGAATAACCTGTACCGAAATCATCCAGCGAAAAACTGATGCCATGTTCATTTAAAATTGTCATGGTAGTAATCGCTTCATCAACACGCTGGATCACTATGCCTTCTGTAATTTCCATATCCAGGGAATTATCAGGAATCAAATAATTTTCCAGCGTATCCAGAACATCTTCCACGAATGCGGCGCGCCGGAATTGTCGCGGGCTAATATTAATACTTAATCGCATACCGGCTTGCCACAAGCTATCGCTTTGCCATTTCACCAGCATTTTACAGGCTTCTTCCACTACCCACTGCCCTACTTCGATAATCATTCCCGATGTTTCCAAAACAGGAATAAAATCGATTGGCGACACCATTCCTTTGGTTGGATGGTTCCAACGTAATAGTGCTTCGGCACCGGTAACTCGGCCAGTGTACACATCAACTTTCGGTTGATAATAAAGTTCAAATTGTTTTTCTTCGAGGGCACGATGCAAATCGCCCTCCATGACCAATTGACGACTGACTTTGTCCGCCATGGATTCGTTAAAAAATTCAATGGAATCACGGCCTTTTTCTTTTACCTGATACATAGCCGTATCCGCATAACGCAACAACTCATGCACAGAATTATTTTTATCGGGATAAACCACAACACCCACACTACAGGTAACACGTAATTCCATATTATCGTGCAGATAAGGTTGTGAAATCACGCTGCGAATTTTTTCACTGATTTCACCGGCACGCAATGCAGCTGTTTCTATATTTTGATCCAGCACTGTCAACACCACCACAAATTCATCGCCGCTCAAACGTGCAACCAGATCTTCTTCTCTCACCGCCTGTTGTAAACGTATAGCAACCACTTCCAACACTCTGTCACCCACCGGATGCCCAAGCGAATCGTTAATGGTTTTAAATTGATCAAGATCGATAAACAGAACCGCACCAAAATAACCGTGACGTTCAGCACGGCGTAATTCGTGCTCCAATCGTTCAACCAATTGCAATCGATTTGGCAAACCGGTTAATGCATCATGATGAGCCATGAATTCCATTTTTGCTTGCGCATTTTTTCGTTCGGTAATATCGACCGATACAATCAACGCAACCGGTTCGTCATAAAACGACAGAGGCATAATGTGCGTTTGCAAAAATAATTGTTTGCCCGTAGCAGTTACAAATCTCTCTTCAATAACATCAAGCTGTTCATTACCGCGAATCACGCGATAATCATTTTGCAGCATGGTGTCTATATCAAATACAGAATTTTTTAATAATTGACGCACATGCAAATTGCGCATTTGTTCGGGAGTGAACCCTAATTCATTAGCCAGAGCTTTATTAGCAAATAAATAGTAGCCAGCAATATTACGTGCACCAATCATCACCGGCAGATGATCGATAATTTGCCGCAAATGTTCCTCACTTTTACGTAAAGCCAATTCAACTGCACGGCGTTTTGCCAACGACAGTTCCACCACATCCAGCAATTGATTGGAGCTGCTGATCAATTGCGCCAATTCATCGCGCCGACTTGCAGGCAAAGCCGTCAGACGATTAACACCGGGATGATCAGGGTTGATATTTTGAATTTCGCGCGACAATCTGACCAAAGGTTTGGTTAACATCGAATGGAAAATCACAAACAGCAATATCACCAACAACATATTGCGAAAAATACCGGTGATAACAGCAGTGAATGTACGATCATAAAAACCTTCCAGTGCCAGATCCATATCCACTGAAAATTCGATGCGCCCCGCAGTGCCATCCATATAGCCTGGCAGCAACAGCACATCACTGAAATCACGGGTATTGGTGGTGATGCGACTGGTCAACCATCGGGTTTTCAATTCCGGGCGCGGGTTGCTTCCCTGAGCCAGAATATTGCCGGTATCGTCGTAAATAATGACCCGATAAACATAACCATAACGCAGCAAACCATTCACTACCTCATAAGCTAATTCATCATCCAATGTGGAAACCGACCTGACTGCCGGCGGAGTCGCGACTTTTAAAATCTTGTCTATAAGTGATTCAAATTCTTTTTCCTGACTCATGAAGTCCAGATAAAACTGCACCCAGCTCATCAGAATACTCAGGATAATCGCCAAGACAACACCGATCTTGGCCAGACGAAAGGAGATACCATGAAAAAACGGGACTGACTTGTCACTCATCGGCTATCTGCAAATTTTGTTATGGGAATGCAACTGAGTATAGAACATGATCTCAGGAATCACTTTGTAAATTCTGATGAAATGTAATAAAAACCCCCGGCAATGTCACCAAAAACAACTCATTCCGCCGACAAATTTTTGACAAGCCTGCAAATATTGGCCGCCATATTGAAAAAATTCACTGTGGATATGTGACATAAAACCGTTTGTCTTTTTATTTACCAGATTAACTAAACGATACAACCTTTTGATTTTATTGTACTTTTAACAGAAGGATACGAATGGCACAAAACTCGCTTAAGCAGCATAACCAACAGATCAGGATTTAGACAAAGGCAATCTTATGCGCGATTTAACCATGATTAATACTCCATTAACCAAGGTACAAAACCCAACCCCCATCAGCAATGAAACCCGCCTGACAGCTCAACTTAAGCTGATGCAAGCATTGCAAACCAGCCTGGATCCGCATCAATTACTAACTGCTTTCTTCAAACATATACAACCCCTGGTCAGTGTTTCCGGATGCACACTGGCACTGAAGGCTCCCGAGCATATTTACAAGGCAGGGAGAATCAGCATTCACTCCTGCAATTACAGGCTCTCGACCGATGATGGATTGTTGGGGGAATTAACCCTGTCACGCAGCCGACGCTTCAGTGAAGACGAATTAATGAATATTGAAATGTTTGTCGGATCCTTTGTATTTGCTTTGCGTAATGCAATCCGCTATCAGGACGCCCTCACTCTCGCACTGCTTGACCCACTGACCATGATCGGTAATCGCAAAGCACTGGAAACCGCTATTCGTCGTGAATTACCACTGGCAGAACGCCATCATCAGGATTTATCAATCCTGATGATTGATGTCGATCACTTTAAAACAATCAATGATTCCTACGGCCACGATAAGGGCGATCAGGTGTTGGTTGCAATTGCCAAAACTATCCAGGCAGTTTGCCGCGAAACCGATTTGATTTTTCGTTTTGGTGGTGAAGAATTTCTGGTGATATTACGCAACACCAATATTCAGGGAGCACACATTATTGCCGAGCGCTTGCGACAACAGATTGCAGAAAGCAGTATTTATGCGAAAAATGGAAATATTTCACCCCATGTGAGCATCGGTATTTCATGCTTGCATCATGGCAATAAAGAAAAATCCCAGGATTTATTCAAACGTGCCGACAATGCGCTTTACAAAGCAAAATCAGCGGGGCGTAACTGTGTGATGGATGAAGAGCTGGAATCTCCCCATCCACTCTCAATATAAAATTGTTTGGGAACCACTACCGCAAGCAATCACTGTTTTCATTGCGGCTTCCACAGAAACCTGTGGCAGTAAATCCACACATTCAATCGACAGGTGATAAATCATTCCCGATGTGGGTATGGGTGCTGTGGCAACATACACAGTCACATCACCATTTTCATGCCTTGCCGTGATAATACCCGTCACTGAAACCGGCACATGCCGCCCCATAATATAAGCGCGACAAACTTCACCTTTAAGTAATGATTGGCTGCCTTTGCCACCAAAAAATTGTGATACCAGATCGTTGATAGTGCCGTAACCCGGTGCAACTTTTCCCAACCATTGATCTATCCATTCATGCATCCAGTGACCGATGTTGGTTTTCACCAACAGACCAATCGTAAAACAAGCCACCATTAGCAGAATAACTACGGTAAAATCAGCCATTATGTTGGTAATAGTAGCTTGCTCAACCAACCAATGGCTCAAGGGTTGGATTAAAGATTGCAAACTATTCAGAATCCAATCAGCTAACCAGATAAAAATGGCTATTGGCAGAACAACCGTTAATCCACCCAATAAAGTGATAGTAATAAACGAGCGAATGCGTTTCATAGTGTTTGTCCGATTAGTCAAAAACAGAGTGCCCTGATAATGCGACATCATTGTTACACAATATTAGTGAAATTATGCCTGCTCAGTGCCGTAAATTTTAGCGCTGTAAATTTTGCGTCAACCCATATTTCCTATGAGGTGATAGCAGAGCGTTACCACAACCCGCAATTATTTACCCAGGGATTGGAAATGCATGATGAAAAAATTTACGAATCATCCGGTCTCTATGATAAATCGGAGTTGTTGATTTACCCGCTTCGCCTCAACGAATCAAAGTGGGCGCAAATGACGGGCAAACCTGAATTCAGTTTCAAACTTCCCCGAAAATATTTTGCTGAAGGCATCAGCGTATTTAATGACAAAATCTATCTCTTGACCTGGAACGAAAAAAAATTATTTGTTTTCGATTTGAAAACCCGTGCTGAATTAAAACCAATGCGTTACAAGGGTGAAGGCTGGGGTCTGACACACAATGACCAATACCTGATTCGCAGTGATGGCAGTGCAACCTTATATTTTCATCATCCGGATAATTTCAAAGTTGCAAAAAAATTGGATGTTAAACAAAACAATCAACCAATTAACCAATTGAATGAACTGGAATTTGCAATGGGTTTTATTTGGGCCAATCTTTGGTATCAACACAAAATTATCAAGATCAACCCCGATACCGGTGAAGTGGTTGGTGAACTGGATTTGCAAAAAATAGCCACTCAACATTATGACAATACCGAAAAAGTACTTAACGGTATTGCCTGGGACGAACAACGTCAGGGCTTTTGGATTACCGGAAAATGGTGGCCAAAAATGTATTTGATTAAAGTGAAACCCTCACCCTAGCCCTCTCGACAACGACTCCATGGTTGTTCTACCTCCTGCATCCATGCAGTCGTCCCGGAGGGAGAGGGACAGTTCCCCACTTTGAAAAAGGGGGGCTAGGGGGGATTTAAAATCTACAGAGTATTCACCATCTTAAATCCCTCCCCCGCCTCCCTTTTTCAAAGTGAAGCGCCTGTTTAGCTTTTCACCGCTGCAGATAAAATCGAATTCATCATACCTGCACCCGATGCTAACCAACCGCCATCAACCGGAATAATAGCGCCACTAATATAAGTGGCGTATTCAGAAGATAAAAATAAACAGGCGTTGGCAATATCGTCAGTTGACCCCATGCGTTTTAATGGCACAGATTTTTTTACCACTTCACGAATATTGTCATTGGGAGCAAGACGTTTCATTCCTTCAGTATCATCAATCGGCCCCGGCACAATCGAGTTAATGCGAATACCTTCTGATCCCCACTCAACACAAAGTGTTTTAGTGATCATATCCACGCCCGCTTTGGCCGCACACACGTGCGACTGTGCAATCATAGCGACCGACGCTTGCGGAGCTGAAATATTAATGATGGATGCACCGGGTTTTTGCAAATAAGGATACACCGCTTGCATCACATGAAAAGTTCCCAACAAATCAATATCAACAACCGTTTTAAATGCATTGGCCGACATACCGGTTGCCAATGCCGGAAAATTTCCCGCTGCGCCGGAAACAACAACATGCCATCGCCCTATTTCTTCTGTTAATTCTGTAATCTTATTTTTTAATGCTTCAGCTTCACGCACATCAACTGCTCGTCCTGCCATTTTTTTTGCAGACAAACTTCTTAACGCGACCAAGGTTTTATCCACTTTTTCCTGCGAGCGACTCATCACCGCGACATTCGCTCCTGCTTTGGCAAACGATTCTGCAATACCACGATTAATACCACTGGTGCCGCCGACGACTAATACGTTTTTTTGATTGAAGTTGAACATGTGAATTTACCTTTATTGTTTTATATCCAGCTTATCCCCCCTCTCCCCCCGCCCTCTCCCACAAGGGGCGAGGGAGCCGACTCCCCACATAATTTATTACGGAGTCATATCTGTCCCCTCTCCCCTTGTGGGAGAGGGTTAGGGAGAGGGGGCTCTTAAAAAAAATTCAAAACCGAGAAAAATCCGGCGCCCTCTTTTCAAAAAATGCCATCACTGATTCCTTGCATTCTTCCGATCCCAATCCTTCAGCAAAAGCTTTGTATTCCACTTGCAAACATTGATCAATTACCATTTGATTTTGTGATAACAATGCTTTTGTTCGTTTCACCGCCGATGGCGGTTGCTTCGCTAATTTTGCAATTTTTTCTTCGGCATATTCATGCAATTCATCCCAGGCGACAGCGGCAGTTGCTATTCCCAATTCAGCCGCTTTTGCTCCGGAAAAAGATTCACCCAATAAAAATAATTCTGCTGCTTTGGTTTTGCCAATCAATCGCGGTAATAAATAGCTACTGGCATATTCAGGGCATAAACCTAAATTCACAAAAGGCAATTGCAGTTTTGCATCATCCGCTACATACACTAGATCACAATGCAATAATAAGGTAGTCCCTATCCCAATAGCATAACCTCTCACTACTGCCACAACCGGTTTTTCCGAGTGCATTAATGCGTTGATAAATTGAACAACCGGATGATCATCACGAATCACCGGGTCATTCATAAAATCCATTAAATCATTCCCACTGGTAAAAAATTCATCATGACCTTTTAGCACCAGCACGCGGATTTCCGATGCTTGATTCGCCTGTGCAATAACATCAGCCAATGCGGAATACATAGCTAATGACAAGGCATTTTTTCGCTCGGGACGATTGAGTTCAATAGTCAGCACTCTGTCTTGTTGATGCACAAGAACCTGTGGGCAGAGAGATTGAATCATAATTTTTCCTTGAATCTGTGATGATTTTGTCGATGAGTATAGTCGCAGACATCAAACTAATCCTTAAAAAATCCAAAAAACGATCCTATACAATTTGACTATTAAGATGCTGTGTTAATAGGTAAAATCGCTGGCTCATTTTTACTCCAGTTATTGACCCCCTATGAATATTCGAGACCTGCTTAACCACAGAGTTTTACAAGCCATGCAAACCTGTGGCATTCCTGCTGATTTGCCCGCATTGATTGCCCCCGGGAAAAAAACCGGTTTTGGTGATTATCAAGCCAACTGCGCCATGGGTGCAGCAAAACAAATGGGCAAAAACCCACGGGAATTGGCCGCAGCCATAGTAGCGGCACTGAATCTTGATGGTATCGCCAGCAAGGTGGAAATCGCAGGTCCCGGTTTTATCAATATCGATTTATCCGCTGAATGGTTAGGCAAATGCCTCGCCCAGGCACAAATGGATTCACGCCTGGATATTCCGCAAACCCAAAATCCACAAACTGTTGTGATTGATTATTCAGGCCCCAATCTCGCCAAGGAAATGCACGTCGGCCATTTGCGATCCACCATTATTGGTGATGCTTTGGCAAGATTACTGGAATTCCAGGGCCATAAAGTGATTCGCCAAAATCACGTAGGCGATTGGGGTACACAATTTGGAATGTTGATTGCCGAGTTGGAAGAACAACTCGCGCACAACAACAAAATGGATTTGAAGGACCTGGAAGTATTTTATCAGCAAGCCAAAAAACATTTTGATGATGACGAAAATTTCGCACAAAAAGCCCGTAATTATGTAGTGCGATTGCAATCCGGCGATGCACAAATGCAACAACTTTGGCAACAATTCAAAGATTTGTCGCTCGCACACAGCAAAGAAATTTACCAAAACCTGAATGTCACCCTGACAGATGCCGATGTGCGCGGCGAAAGTTTTTATAACGACGATCTGGCACCTTTGGTTGAAGAATTAAAAACAAAAGGTTTCGCGCAAGAAAGTGAAGGGGCGCAGGTTGTATTCCTTGAAGAGTTGGCCGATAAGGATGGCAATCCCTCACCGGTTATTATTCAAAAACAAGGTGGCGGTTATTTATACGCAACGACCGATTTAGCGGCATTACGTTTTCGAGTCAATCAATTAAATGCCAATCGCATTATGTATTTTATTGATGCAAGACAATCACTGCATATGCAACAAGTGTTTACGGTTGCACGTAAAGCCGGTTTTGTTGACGCTTCTGTAAGCCTGGAACATTTGGCTTTCGGTACCATGATGGGCGAAGACGGAAAACCGTTTAAAACCCGTAGTGGCGGCACAGTTAAATTGGCTGATCTGCTGGAGGAAGCAGTTGAACGCGCTACTATTTTGGTGAAAGAAAAAAATCCTGAATTGGCAGAAAATGACATCAATGAAATTTCACGCAAAGTGGGTATAGGCTCGGTGAAATATGCCGACCTGAGCAAAACACGCACCAACGATTACATTTTCAATTGGAACTCAATGCTGAGTTTTGAAGGCAACACCGCACCTTATTTGCAATACGCTTACACACGAGTACAAAGTATTTTCAGAAAAGCGGAAATTGATCCACAAACAATCTCATCCGCCATTTTGATTCAAAACGAACAAGAAAAAAATCTGGCGATTAAATTATTACAATTCAGCGAAACACTGGATCAAGTCGCCCGCGAAGCTATGCCGCATGTGTTGTGCACATATCTATATGAACTCGCCAGTTTGTATATGACTTTTTATGAAGCCTGCCCGATTTTAAAAGAAGGCATTCCGGAAGACTTACGCTACAGTCGTTTACGTTTGTGTCATTTGGTTGCAAAAACAATTGAGAAAGGATTGGATTTGTTGGGGATTGAGGTGATGGAGAGGATGTAGGCTGGGGTGAAAACCCCAACAAAATTCTTTGATCGAGATCCAATGTTGGGGTTTGCACCGGTTTGCACCCCAACCTACAAATGACTCGACGAAATCAGAAATTCCTTCAAATTATCCTAAAACTATAACTATAACTTTTTACTAACCCACATTTTTATTTCAGCTGATGCAACTTCAACAGATTCACTGTTCGTAAGAGAAACAATAACCGTCGCTTCATAACCTTCAGTAGAAACATAAAATTCACTCGCGGGATAGGCACGCGCTATTATTTTACCGAATGCTTTTTGCAAGTACTTTACTTTCATTTCTTTCGGAATCCAACGCATACCAGAGGGAATACTGACATCAGTCATTAGCCCACCACACAACTCCGCCAAATTACAAAGTGCAATGGCATGAACACTACCTATGTGATTCTGTATAGCTCTTTTTTGATTTATGCGACCCACACAAAGATTTTTCTCCAGTGTCATTATTACAGGAGATACGCTGGAAAAATACGGAGCTTTAAAACACACTATTTTTGAAAAAACCCAACGCCCAAATGCCCCACCGCCCAATTTTGACCACAACCGAAAGGCTGATGAATTTGAAGACATTTAGCCACTCCTTAAATGCGTCTATGCTTGTTGGATAAAAAGTAAATGTAAAAACCTACAAAGACAAAAACTGGAATGATAAAAATTGACAACAACCCATAAACCCTTAGTGTCGCGAAATACCATTTCGGATTAAATTTAAACTTAAATACAATTACAGAACACAGAACAAGACCGGGAATCAAAAGTATCAACGCCTGAATTTGATTCACTATAGTAGCCGCGACCAAACCCGCCATATTTTTAGGATCACCATAGAACTGGATAAAAGATTTAACAGCTGAAAAATAGTCAAGAGCCTCAATAAAAATAGGCGTTAATAAAAACAACCCCAAAATCCCCAATCCATTCATCTTGGCTATGCTGTAGTTTTTACCTAAACTCGCCGCGCTCGTTAAGTCTGCTTTAGGTGTTCGATACATATCATTCATTTTTTTCCCTCCCTTTAAACAGCATTTTCATATAATTATTTTTTTGAAAAAAGTTGAACAACCTGGCAGCGTCCTTTGTTCAAATACTAATTTTTATAGTAGTGCCGGGCCGTAGTACCAATTTTTCAAGTCGGCCCAGGCAGGATGAGCTGCATTAGTGCAATCGTTTGATGCATCACTAAACCAAAGTTGGACATTTCTGTCGCTCAACTTGGCTGACATCGCAATCGACAGCATTGCTTTACACGCATCTGGTGTAACGCCATTGTAATGTTCCGATACTGAACACAAATAAACCCAATTCATATTTCCAAATGAAAGAGTAAGAACTCCACCGCCGTTTACAACAACATTATTGACCTTGCCTATACAATCATAAGCCTGAGCTGAAGAACTAAAAAACAATATAGACGACAAAAAATACAATGCTGCTTTTTTCATAAAATCTCCAAATCCAATAAAAAATTTAACCTAATCCCATATCTACAAAAAATATGCTGAAAAATATTTTCTAAGACCTTTGCACTAATCACATTTTCGTTTAGTCATCCCTGCGAAGGCAGGGATCCAGTTTTTGATTTCATCGAAATTTTTTAACTGCTGGATTAGCTTCGCTGGTCTGACGGCTCCTGCCTTCGCAGGAATGACGATGGAGTTCTGATTCCTACAACTCCCCCTCAAACTCTTCCGAATCCGCTCCAAATTCATCTTCTACTTCGCCATTTTTAATTAAATAATTGCGTCGATCCAGATAAGCGTCGCGGATGAAGGTGTATTTGTCGCCAGTGATATTTTCTTCGAGAGGTAACAAGCTGGCGCGGGTGTCGAGTAGTGACATTGCGCGTACTGATAAATTGGTTTGATCATGTTTGATATAGGTAATGGGATCTGTGTACCAATCAATTGGTTTTGCAAAACCATCACGCAAGGTGCTTGGTCCTAAAAATGGAAGCACCAGATAATTGCCCTGCCCTACCCCCCAAACGCTGAGAGTTTGACCGAAATCTTCTTTGTCGTCCGATGGAAGCTTCATATGCTTGGCGACATCAAATATACCGGCGATGCCAAGTGTTGAATTCACTAAAAAACGACCTGTGTCATGTGCTGCACCTTTTATATTGCCTTGCAGCACACCGTTTAACGTACTCGGCACTTCACCGATATTGGAAAACACATTGCTGATTCCACGCTCCATTAAATCAGGGGTTATGAAGCGATAACCTTTTGCGACAGGTTTTACACACCAGCGATCCAGCGTGTCATTGAATTTAAAAATTGCCCGATTAAAACCTTCCCAGGGATCAACCTCTTTTATTGTTTCATCTACAACAGCTTCCTGCCCCACATCCTCTTGCGCTACAACCGGCATTGCCAACAAACAAGCAATGATAGATGGCAATACAACAGCTTTCTGAATTTGCATAAAAAACTCCGTTAACGATTCAAAACCCCTGCACTCTAGCGAATGCACATCCAATCAACAACCAAAAAGATCACAAGATCAATTCAGTATATGTTCAGCCAAACCGACGCCCGCCTGACTCATGGTGAGATAAGTAGTGTCCGCCCCCGCCGCATTAATTTGCTCTGCCTCTTCGGGATAAAGACAATGGGACACTATTTTGCCGGCAAAACCTCTTTCGCGTAATTTTTTTGCAGCGATCATTTTTGATTCGAGATCACTCATACTCAGAATGACGGCCGACACATTTCCCATATCCAATCCCTGCCAAAAAAACGGATCTTCTGCATCCGCAAACGCAATATTGAAACCCTGTTCTTTGAGTGTTTCAACTTTTGCCGGATCAGAATCCAGCGAAGTTAATTTCACATTTCGTTGAAGTAAATAGTTGTACGCCGATGATCCTGTACGTCCCATACCGAACACCAGCACTTCTGCATCATCCAGGGAAACAGGTTGTTGATCAGGATGATGAGTATGACGTTCAAAACGATTCAAAATTCCACAATAGCGTTCATAAAGATGATGTGCAAAACGATTTAAAGGCGCGGACAATACAAAAGACAAAGCCAAAGCCAGTGCCAAAGGAACTATCATCTCCGGCAATAAAACACTGGCCATGATTAACGCAAATTCACTGTAGTTACTTAAGGCCAGGCTTGATAAAAATGCGCTGCGCGCACGCAATTTTGCGCCTGTCATCAATAAAAAATACATCAGGGCTTTTACAGGAATTAATAAAGTGACCAATATTGCAAACCACCATGTTTGCGCATCGGGTAAACCTTTGGAACCAATTTGTAAAAAAAATCCCACCAAAAAAATTTCTTTTACACTCCATAAAATACTGGCTAATTCAACCGCGCGTTTGTGCTGTGCCAATAAAAGTCCAAATACCAACGCACCCAATTCTGAACTTAAACCCACAGATTCAAACCCATAACCGCCACAGACCAATGCCAAAAACAACCCCAACAACACCAGCAACTCACCGTGACCACTTAAATCCAGTAATCGATAAAATACCGGGCGCAATAATGGCAACAAAAAAATTAACAGCGCCCAGGGGGATGGAATTTCTCCGGTCATTACTGTCATGATCAATAAAGCAATGACATCTTGCAGAATTAAAATCCCTATAGCGACACGCCCGTGAAAGGCACGCAGCTCGCGTTTTTCTTCAAGAATTTTTGCGGCCAATACGGTACTGGAAAAAGATAAACCACATGCCAATAAAATCGACTTGACCAACGACAAATCAAACAACAACAAAGCAACTGGAAGATAAAAAGCAACACTGAAAAGAAAATGCAATAAACCAACACCGATTATTTCTTTCTTTACCAAACTGCCTGCACGTAATTTAAGGCCGATGGTAAACATTAATAAAAGCACACCCAAATGGGCAATTTCATGTAAACCTTGTTCGGCTTCCAGCGGTAAATTTAATGAAGGACCGGCTGCATGCAAACCAAATCCCGCCAACAGATAACCCACCAGGGGAGGCAAGCCAACAAGACGGGCAACCAATCCCAACAAAAACGCTACCGAAATCCAAAGTACTAACAGCATAAAAACCTTGTCATTAAATGAATTATTTATTCAACCGCCATGCAACTTGCACAAACCGGATTTTACCCAATATCTGAAATATTTCTGCAATCTGTTAGACACAAAAGCTTCATCAAACTGTCGTCCGATAGTCATATTCGTCGTCAAAAATAGCACCCATTCGTGAAGTAACTCACGCAATTAACTGTTTATTTAACCGATGAGAGACTATGTCCATGAAACTGAAGAATCTGTTTGCACTGAATCTGATGGCAGCAACACTCGCCGCCTGCGGTGGTGGTGATATTAACCTGAATCCATCCAATACCGTCACTGATTCAAACAACACCACCAACAATAACAACGCTCCTGTCGTTACGGTGAACCCTTGCGCAAAATACACTAAAGATGGACAAGAATTCGCCGGTGTACAAAGCGGCAACAACTGTACTTACGGCGCAACCTTCGCATCCAGCAGCAATGAAGTCACAGTCAATCTGTTTATTCCCGAGTTAGCCAACAATGGTGTGCATTTGTTCCAGGGTTCTTTGTTTATTGGTGGCGATGTTGACACTAACGCCGCTTTGGCTGGCAAACCCATTCCTCAAGAAGGTGAAGGTCCAACATTAACTATCGCAGCGGGTGCAAAAATAGCATTTGAGCGCGGTGAAGATTACGTTCGTATTGCACGTGGTTCGCAAATTGTTGCCGAAGGCACTGCCGCAAAACCCATTATTTTTTCTGGCAAAAAAGATTTGATCGACAACGCTGCCACTATTGCAGACCGGGGCTTGTGGGGTGGAATTCAAATTAACGGTAATGGTATTACCAACAAATGTAACGATACACAACGTCAACCTACCGCTAATAATGTTCACGGATGCCATATACTTTCTGAAGGTTTGCCAGGTACTTATGGTGGCAATAACAATGCAGAAAGCTCAGGTACCTTACGTTATGTGCAAATCAGACATGCCGGTTATAAAGTTGTTGAAGGTAATGAATTGAATGCATTGACTCTGAATGGTGTCGGCTCAAAAACAATTATCGATTATGTTCAAGCTTACTCGGCTCAAGACGATGGTTTTGAATGGTTCGGCGGCGCCGTGAGCGCAAAACATTTGGTTGCTGTTGGTACATCAGATGACTCTTTCGATTTCACTGATGGATATGTTGGCAACATTCAATATGCATTATCAGTTCATCCCAATGGTGTCGGCGGCAACAACTGCATAGAAGCTGACAATACCGGTGGCGGTCGTGCTGATGACATAGCGCCTTTAACAAAATTGCGTATTTCCAATTTAACCTGTGTCACCAATAACTTGACCCGCAATACAGGTACGACACCTTCACCCGATGGCGATTCATCAGGTTTATTAATTCGTGAAGGTATGTTGATTGAGTTGTACAACAGTATTGTCACTTCAAACCAAACTGGCATGAGTTCCAAAACTTTATTCAACTTCCACGATACTGAAGGCCCACAAACGATCAAAGCTGCAGTTGATGGTTGGACTGTTGCCAAGAGTAATGTATTCGCAGGAACTGCCGGTGTAACCGCAACCAAAATTGATCCAACCAACAGTACCTTTGTTGTTGCAACCTGGTTCGCTACTGCACCTAACACTGACAATACAATTCTCACGGGCACCAGCCTTTCAGCAAATTTGTTAAAAGATTTGGCAACCAATGACAAAGCTTATTTAACACTGGCCACATTAACTGACGCAGCAAGCGCCGCAATTACCGCACCGGTGTACAACGTCAGCATGTTAAGCAACAGTTTCACTGCCGGGGCAGTACCTGCAACCGGTGCAGCAGGCAGCAGTACCTTCTTCACAAATCCTACTCACATTGGTGCTGCATCAGAAACCAATAATTGGGTAACAGGTTGGACAGTTGGGCTGTAAATCCAACATCAGGGAATTGACAAATGAGAGGCACCTGCGGGTGCCTCTCGCACGAATGAAAACTGAATTTGTTGAGAACTAAGATGCAAAAACTGAATTGTAAACCCAGCCGACTTTTTATTGCGATTACCGCAGCGAGTTTGGGCTTTGGTCATATTGCAATTGCGCAAGAAAATTCCGAAGAAATAAAAAAAGAAACAGCCGATGTTTCGCTGCCTGTGCTGGAACCGATTGAGGCACCGGTAGTGGAAGAAATGTTAATTCTTGGTCGCCAACAAAGTGCTGCGCAATCCATTATGAGCGAGCGATTGGAACAGGCTTTTTCAGCAGATTTGCTAGGTTCCGAACAAATGACTCGCACTGGCGATAGTAATATCGCAATTGCGTTAACTCGTGTAACCGGCGTTACGCTGATTGACAATAAATATGTGTATGTACGCAGTTTGGGTGAACGTTATTCCAGTGTGACATTAAACGGCGCCATGGTGCCCTCACCTGAATTAACACGAAATGTTTTACCGCTGGATTTAATTCCGTCTTCTATCGTGGAATCACTAAAAGTTCAAAAAGCTTATTCACCGGACTTGCCTGCACACTTTGGTGGTGGCGGTGTTGATATTCGAACCAAACCGGTTCCCGATGAATTTCTTTTTAATATTTCGCTTGGCACCGGTATGAATACCGAAAGTGATGACGGACTCAGCCACAACAGTCATGGTATTGATGAGCCTATGCCACAAACCATCCGAAATGCATTGGATACTTATCAAGGTAAAATAGATCTTCAGGATCTCACGACATTTATCCAACGCCAAAATCCGGGTTTCACTTTTTCGCAAGCCAATTCAGAAGCCTTGTCAGTCAGCCGCGATTTAATTTTGTCATTAAATCGCGATGTGCAACCCAAACATCGTGCATTACCGGCTGACTATTCCAATTCAGTTGGCATAGGTAATTCGTGGGATCTGAATGATGATGTTGTATTGGGCGGCGTTGTCAATTTTTCGCAAGACAGTAAATGGCGCAATAAAAATCAGGTAGAACGCAATGTCGGTGCACCCGATACCAATTACTCCACAACCCGACGTACAGCCGAAGAAACGCGTCAGGTGATGTCATTAAATTTGGGCGCAACCTATCAGGATGAACACAAAATCCAGATCGGTGTTTATCAAATTGAAGATATAGATGACGAAGCTTCCATTGAAAATGGATTCAACAATAACCTGCCATCGTCAGGTAATGTTGAATTTAATCATTACGATACTCGCATAGAAAAACGTCAACTGGAATTAGGGCAAGTATTGGGTGAACATTCATTTGATTTATTCAATGGCGATATTATCGACGACATTAACATTGATTGGTTTTACTCGAATTCAACAGCAACTACGGATGTTCCCAATCACGCCAGTGTGAAAGGCAATAACACTCTTGACCCCAACACAGGTGAAATTATCAGCAGTCAATTATCACCTGCCGCTGCCATGGCCAGTTTTGAATTTTTAAATCTGGAAGATGATGTAGAAAGTTACGGATGGAATGCCAAATTACCGCTTAATTTTGAACGCATGAAATTGGAATTATCAGCCGGTTATAGTTACAACGATAAAACACGTGAATATTATGCATACACTATTAATGTGAATGGTCTTGGCTTGTCATCCAGTGTGTTGGCCGGCAATATTAATAGTGCATTGAGTGATAATAATATTCGTAATAATCCTTTTACGCTCGATGCTGGCGGTCAATTCGGAACGGAAAGTTACATTGCGGCACAAATGAATGAAGCCGGATATTTCATGCTGGATGCCACCTGGAACGACACCTGGCGTTTTACTGGTGGTGCACGTAGCGAAACTTTCCGTCAGGCATTACTACCATTGGATTTACTCGATTATTCCGGCGTCAGTTTGCAGCAATTAATTATTGATTTGCAGGATCCGGATCAAACCTATGCTATTCAAGATGATTCATGGCAGCCATCTCTGGCGGTGACTTACATGAACGAAGGATTCATGAATACCGAAGTTTTCCAATTGCGTTTCAGTGCCAGTCAAACATTGGTCAGACCGGATCTACGCGAAGTGTCAGATGTGGTTTACATTGATAGTGAATATGGTTGGAAAGTGAAAGGCAATAGTGGTTTGGTTTCCTCTGATATCACACATTTCGATATTCGCGGCGAATGGTTTTTTGATGATGGCAACAATTTTACGGCATCACTTTTTTATAAAGATATTGAAAATCCAATTGAATCTTCCCGCACCCCGGGTTCTGACGATGATGTGGTGTTAACTTTCGAAAATGCTTTATCCGGTGAAATTTATGGCTTGGAAATGGAAGCATTGCGCGATCTC
>CAMLML010000050.1 GCA_946481095.1 uncultured Cellvibrio sp. | reverse complement strand
AGGAGAAAAATAATTAAAATAAGTTTCAATATTCTCATATTCATTTATAACGCCGCGATAAACGGTGGTTTTTAAGTTGCATTTTTGCCATAAAATGGAGCGAAGCGGAATGGCAAAAATGCAACTTAAAAACCATCCGTTTGATTGCTTTGTTAGGAATTATTAATTTCCCATTCAGTAACAACCACACCGAAAATAGACTTCTTTCCATATAAATTCACTTTAATATTTCCTTCCGGTAAAGTAACAAAGACTTCATAATCTAGGCAAATCTTGCCCTTTGGCATTCTTTCAAAAAAACTGCCAGAAAAATAATAGTCGCAACTTTTTCTATGGCGCTTGTGAACTTTATGAAGAATCGCTAAGGTTCCATATTTTTCCCCAAAAATCTTTGTATGAATATCACAAGTTCCATAAATTGAACCGCATAGAAACAGCGCAAATAATACACCAGATAGCGGAATTAATAATATATAGCAAAATAACCTTATAATTTTATATTTGCAATATTTGTTACTTTTTTCAAGTTGCCTTCTAAGTGCTTCTCTTTTATTGGGGTAGGATAGAATTATATAAGCAAATGATATTGAAAAAATAATTGAAAGAAAAATACTAGATATTTTTAGAAATTCCCAAAGGCGTTCATTAACAACCAAATTTCCAAAAATCATTCCATATATAGTTAAGATAGGTAGCCCAATCATTAGGTTTATTAGTATGACTTTTCGTAGGGCAGGATTTTTACTTCCATAGAGGCTTTCTTTAAATGACATTTTTTTCCTAACAGTTTAATATACAGCGCCAACTATATATCTCCAGACTGTATATTTACAAGCTCATCGGGTTTTTCGCTGTATATTTCCGTTTTTATTTTGTTGTCGTCTTAAATTGTTTTTTGTTTTCAGCGAGTTAGGGGCGCTGAATAAAAGTGTAGATAAAATGTTGCTGTATATTTCCATTCATCATTTTCTCTTTATTATGTCTCTGATTAAAAACCTTGCAGGGTTCAACGCATTTGCTAATTGCTGGCTTATGGGGAGTGGTTCTTTATTGATGATGGATGCCAATAATTCTGCGCACAGTGGTGTGTAGGCCAGTCCGCGGGAGCCTTGGGCGAGGTTGAGGTATAGGCCTGGGTGGTAGTTACCGGGTTGGGTGATTCCGGCGCGGGCGTTGACGGAAAGTTTGGCAAAATTTTGTTGGATTTTTTCTTTGTTGGGTGCTTGGCCTACGGCAGGGAGATAGTCGGGCAGACTGGCTCTGAAAGCGACGCGGCCGGTTAATTTTTCTATTTCAATTTCTTGCCAATAATTGGCCAGCGCAGGTAAATGTTGTTTGAAACTATTGAAATTGGTTTGATGATCTTTTGAAGTGGTGTTGGGGTTGTGGTCGCGTAAATTGAAGGTGGCACCTATGCAAAATTGTCCGTTTTCAGCGGGGCTGATGTAACCCTCTGTACAAATCACCGTTTTTAATTGCAATGTTTCGGGTTGGGGTAGATAGGTGACTTGTCCGCGAATGCTATTAAAAGGAAGATGACGAGTCAGATCGAAATTTGCAGCGTCGCGACTGTTTGCGAGAATAACTATGTTGGATTCTATTTGAAAATTATTTTCAGTACCTACTTGCCATGAATCATCAAGTCTATTTAATTCGATGGCTTGTGATGCATAACGAATATTGATGTTTGGATGATTGGTTAAAAGTTTGCAGAGGTTTTTTGGGTTGATCCAACCGGATGTTGGAAAATAAAGGCCGCCGTATTGCAAGTTAACTCCAGCAATTTCGCTGGCTTGTTCGGCGCTGACAAATTGCACCAGCGCATCGGCTTTAGCAAAACGTTTTAGCAAATGCTGATGTAATTTCGTTTCCGCATCGTTATACGCCAGTTGCAATAATCCCGATTGCTGACCAATTTCCGGCCACAAATCTGCATAATAATGAAGAGCAAATTGCAGCGCGTGCAGATTAAATGCAGCCTGGGCTTCGTCCAGCATTGAAAGTTTTGCGTAGACAGCACCTTGTGGATTTCCACTGGCTTCTTGCGCGAGAGCGTGGTGACGTTCGATTAATGTGACTTGCCAACCCCGTTCGGCTAGCGCTCTTGCTGTGTGACAACCTGAAATTCCACCACCAATAATTGTTGCTGTTTTTTCCGTGTATTCAGTTTGATTGTCGGAAATTGTCCAGGGGATAGGGTAGGGTGAGAAGCTGCCTTTGAATTCAAATTGTTTTACATCAGGTGCGACAGGTTCAATCGCGAATTGCCCTTTGACCATTTCACGTTTGCGACCAAAGCCCGCTACTTTTTCGATTGCGAAGCCAACTTTTTTCAAACCATTTTTTACCAAAGCGGCTGCGCTGAACGTCGCAACAGTTGTTTGTAAATGACTGAGATTGGCAATCGCTGAAAATAATTCATCACTCCACATTTGTGGATTTTTTGCCGGAGCGAAACCATCAAGAAACCAGGCATCCATTTTAAAACCGGCGCGCATAAATAATGGGTGGGTTGATGCCAGTAATTTTGTAAAACCTTCAACAGCATCATCAATAATCAGTGTGAGTTTTATGCGGCCTTGCATGAAAGAGAGTCGGTGGAAAGCATGACCCCACCCTAACCCTCCCCTCGACAACTGTTCCTGACATTGTTCTACCTCCTGCGTCCATGCAGTCGTTGCCAGGGGAGGGGACTGCTCCTCCCCCTGGCAAGGGGGAGGTTGGGAGGGGGTCTTTCCCACAAAACAAGGATAAGCATCAATTAATTGCGAGGATAAAAACTCAAGTTCGGGCCAAAGTGCCAATGCTTTTTGTAAATCATGTTTGTGCAGTGGAAATTTTTCAACAGAAACAAAATGGAATTGTGCGGAAGAGGGTGCGGTCTTTAACCATAAATCCCAGGCGGCTAAAAAATTTAAACCTGATCCAAAACCGGTTTCGCCAATCACGAAAAAACTATTTTCGGATAATTTTTTCCAGCGTTCTGTTAATTGATTGTGTTGTAAAAATACATGACGGGTTTCTTCCAGACCGTTGGCCTTTGAAAAATAAACATCGCCAAACGATTTGGAAATTGGTTGGCCTTGATCGTCCCATTCAATTGATGCGTGCAAAACCCCCTCCTAACCTCCCCCTTCGTAAGGGGGAGGGACTTGACTCCCTGTATGCAACAGAGTGAGATCTGTTCCCTCTCCTCGACAACTGTTCCTGACGTTGTTCTACCTCCTGCATCCATGTAGTCGTTGTCAAGGGGGAGGTTAGGAGGTGAATGCTTTTCACAAACCAAACTCCCGCAAAACCTGTTCACACCAAATCGCAATTCGCTCATTGGTTTTTTGAAATTCATTTTCTTCATCCAATGCCAGTCCGACAAAATATTTGCCATCGGGTGTAAGCGCTTTTGATGCTTCAAATTCGTAACCTTCGCGCGGCCAATAACCGCATGCTGTTGCACCGCGATGAATTAATTTACTGTGCAAGTAACCCATAGCATCCAAAAACCACTCAGGATAACCCACTTGATCACCCAATCCATAAATAGCAATTTTCTTGCCGGTGAAATCCAGTTGATCCAATTCATCCCAACAATTTTCCCAGTCTTCCTGTAGTTCACCGTAATCCCAGGTAGGAATACCGAAAATCAAATAGTCATAAAAACCGGTTTGCACCAGTGGTGTTTCGGCAATATTAAAGATATCAACTTTATCTTCACCCAATTGCTGACGAATTTTTTCGCCTGCCATTTCGGTGTAGCAGGTAGAACTGCCGTAGAAGAGAGCGATTTTTTGCATGCTAATTACCACCCTCAAAACCAATCTGCCGCCAAGCCTCATACACCATAACAGCGACAGCATTCGACAGGTTCATACTGCGGCTGTTGGCGACCATGGGCAGGCGCAAGACCCGGTCTGCGGGTAAAGCATTGCGTAATTCCTGTGGTAATCCGCGACTTTCAGGGCCGAAGACGAGATAGTCGCCTGATTGAAAACTAACCTCGCTGTGGCATTGTTTGCCCTTGGTGCTGAGAGCAAACCATCGAGAGGGGCTTTCGCTCGCTATAAAAGCTTGCCAATTGTGGTGAATTTTAACTGCCTGGACTTCCATGTAATCCATTCCGGCACGCGTTACATTTTTTTCATCCAATGAAAATCCCAAAGGTTCGATTAGATGTAATTGGCAGCCGGTATTGGCAGCCAGACGAATAATATTTCCCGTGTTAGGCGGGATTTCCGGTTCAAACAAAACAATATGAAACATTGGCGTAAAGTCACTTTGTGGTCTATATCTACAGACGATGGTTATCTATTAGTGCTTGATTATAAGCAAGAGTTATTAAGTCTCCGAGTCTTTTATTTGAGGCCAGAGTGAAAAATTTTGCCGCATCTCTAAAAAGTTTATTGCCTCGATCAAAACGACATGGTGCCCTGTTAGGTATTGAGTTTGCCGCAACGGGTGTCGCCTGGGTTCATTTATTACGGGACGACGAAAAAATAGTCTGTCAACACGCAGAATTTATTCCTGTCTCAAACAGTGAAAATCCCGTTGATGAATTGCGAAGCCGTTTGTCGAAAATGGGGTTGCAAAATCTTCCATGCCATTTTGTATTAACCAGTGGTTCCTACCAGATAATTTTGGGTGAAGCACCCAAGGTTCCGGAAGAGGAACTGGCAGAAGCTTTGCGATGGCGTGTTAAAGATCTGATCCAGTTTCCAATTCAACAGGCAGTAGTGCAAGGATTTTTTTTACCGGAAGACAGTGCGCGTGGCGCGAACCGTATGGCTTATGCAGTGGCGGTGCAACGCTCCATCATTGAAAACCTGAGTAGCCATGCCCGCAATTTGAAACTGAATTTATTGTCGATTGATATTCCCGAATTGGCTTTACGTAATCTTGTTCATTTTTGTGCGGAAGATGGCAAGCGTGGTATTGCATTGGTGAGATTGGTACAGGGAAGCGGCAGTTTGATTATTGTTCGCGACAATAATCTGTATTTGTCACGGCAATTTAATTTACCTTACAACGCCGGGTTGCTCGATGATTTACCTGCCGATAATTTAGTTTTGGAAGTACAGCGTTCGTTGGATTATTTTGAACGACAAATGCGTCAGGTTCCTCCTGGCCAAATTTATCTTTGCGGAGAAAATGTTACAGCCGATAAATTGACGCCCACCATACGCAATAGTTTTTCAACGCCAATCCAGCTTTTGCCTGTAGAAGAAAAAATTCAATTAAAGGATGCTGCCCAGTCTGCCATATTGCCACTTTGTTTTAATGCTATTGGTGCTGCGTTAAGACAGGAAGGAGCAAGTTAATATGCAGCAGATTAATTTTTATCTTCCGGAGTTTCAACCCAACCGGGAACCTTTCAGATCTTCACAGATATTGGTGTTGTTATTGATATCGGTCATATTGTTGATTGCTGTTACAGTGAAAACCTCCAGTGATAATAAGCGTATGGAAAAAAATCTGGATCAGGAAAATATACAAACCCAGACATTGAAATCCCAGTTGCAACAATTTGTTACCTCTAAAAAACAAGTCAATATAGTGGATTTGGATAATAAAATTTTCATGATAAAGAGCGACATTGCCAGGCGACAGCAATTGTTACAGCTGATTTCCTATCAAAGTTTGGGCAATGATCAAGGATTTTCTACACAATTGGAAGCTATGGCCAAGCATTCCAATTCTGGCATTTCATTGGAAATTTTTTCTATTAAACAAGGTGGTAATTATGTTGAGTTGGTTGGTAAAACCACTTCGGCTGATAAATTACCCGCTTATATCCATTCGTTAAAGTCAGAAGAATATTTCCATAATGTCAGTTTCGGTGTGTTGGAAATAGAACCTCTTAAAGATAGATCGGGATACTTGCAGTTTGTGTTGGCAGAACCGGTTAAGGAATTCGATAAACAAGTCTCTGCTGTGCAAACCTACATTAAGGAGAGCGGATTAAAAAAAGGAGCCTTGCCATGAGCATCGGTCCAATACTGGAATACTACACAAAAGCGTGCGAATGGATAGATTCAAAACCTCTCCGTGAAAGAGTGTTAATTGGTTTAAGTATTATTGCTTTGTTTTTTTTAATCTGGAATTTTTTGATTCAATATCCCTATGACAAACGTAGCGCTGAATTAAAAGCGCAACTATTCCAATTGAGCAATGATCGCAAGCAAGCACAGGATCAATTAACCGGTTTGGCTACTGCATTTTCTAATGATCCAGCCAAAGTCAAACAGGCGGAAATTGAGCAGTTACAGATAGTCTTGCGTGATGTTGAAGAAAAATTGTCCGGTGTGTCACAAAGTTTGATTGCAGCTGAAAATTTACCACAGATATTGGAAAGTGTTTTTCATCAGATAAAAGGTCTGGAGTTAATCAGCATTAAAACATTGTCTGCACAGGAAATGATGTTGGTGCAAATAACGCCGATTGAACCTCCTGCAGCACAATCATCCAGTAGTGCCTCATCGGCGGGTATGATTCCCGATCTCACGATTCCACAGCCACCTCCTGTTCAGGAAACCAAAGCTCAAGGATCGGGTGTTTATAAACATGGCGTGGTCTTGCATTTGCGCGGTGATTATTTTCGGGTGTTGAATCTAATTAAATCGCTGGAGAATTTATCCTGGAAATTTTATTGGGAAAGTCTGGATTACAAAGTCGTTGATTATCCGGATGCTGAAATTGAATTACGGGTTTTCACTCTGAGTTCAGAGGAGGGATTGCTCGGTGTATAAATTGTATTGTGCCTTAGTGTTAATGATGGCATTGCCTGTTGTTGCTGATACAGAACAATTGCGTGATCCCACCACACCTTTGGGAAATGTGCTGGCAACCAGAGAAAACCCGACAGTGGTACTCAATCTGAATTCAGTATTGATCAGCAGTCAACGCAAGGTTGCGGTGATTAATGGGCAGGCCCTGCGTCAAGGGGAAGAAATAAAAGGTTCCGGTTTTCGAGTGGTATCTATCAAAAAAAATTCGGTCACTGTGCAATCACATAACACCACACGCTTACTCTCATTGGTCGATTCAAAGGTGAAAAAATGAATTGCCTCCACAATCGGGATTGCAATATGCAAAAACAATATTATTCCTTGTTAGCTATCTGTTTGTTTATGACTGTTTTTTTATCTGCTTGTAATAATAAACAGGAAAAAAATCTCAACGCAGAAAAAGAAATGGAGGCAATACTAGCCAGTGAAATGGCTAAAACAGATACTAAAGCCCGAGACTTGTCAGAAAAATTACTGGATGAGCCTGGTAATACGGCAAATTATGCGGCTGATATTGAACGTTTTGATGTTTCTGTACACAACGTTGAAGCAAAAGATTTTTTTCTGGGATTGGTAAATGGCACGGGTGTGAATATTGTGGTACATCCTGATGTCAGTGGTACCTTGACATTGGATTTGAAAAAAGTATCTCTGGATGAAGTGTTGCGAGTGACTCGTGATATTTATGGCTATGAATTTAAAAAAGACTACAACATCTATACGGTTTATCCCAATCAAATGCGCACTCAGGTTTTTCAGATTAATTATCTGGACGTACAAAGGGTAGGTGTGTCTGATACCAGTGTGATGATTGGTCGCGGTCAGTCTTCTGGAAATAATTCAAACGGCAACCGCAGCGGTGGTCAAACAGATCCAGGGGATACAGCTAATTTATTAGGCATGATTGAATCCTCTGAAAAAAAATCCGGCAATTCAGGTCAGGGTTTAACGCCGGGCGCCAGAGTACAAACCTTGAATACAACTGATTTCTGGGCGTCGATTGAACAAACGGTGACATCCATTATTGGCGGAAAAATTGAAGACAGATCGGTAGTGGTGTCACCACAAGCCGGCATGATTGTAGTAAAAGCATTTCCACATGAATTAAGTGCAGTGCGTGAATTTTTGGAGAAATCGGAATTAACCATTAAGCGACAAGTTATTCTTGAAGCGAAAATTCTGGAAGTGCGTTTGAGTGAAGGGTTTGAAGCGGGAATTAATTGGGGACAAATCAGCGGGCAAATGACTGAGGCAAAAAATTTGGCAGCAGGTTTTCCATTAAATACGGATGGATCAGCAGTAGTTAATGAAGCAACAGCATCTGGCTCTACGTTTGCATCTTTATTTCAAATCAGGGATATCACCAAGTTGGTTTCATTTTTGGAAACTCAAGGCAGTGTACAAGTTTTATCTAGCCCTCGCGTTTCTACGGTGAATAATCAAAAAGCGGTCATTCGTGTGGGTTCGGATGAATATTTTATTACCGGAATATCCAACAACACTACTACCAATTCATCAGCTACCACTACAACACCGAATATAGAGTTGTCTCCATTTTTTAGTGGAATCTCCTTGGATGTCACGCCACAAATTGCTGAAGATGGCGAAGTGATTTTACACATACATCCTGTGGTCAGTGAAGTTAAGGATCAATTAAAAGTGTTTACTGTTGGTAATGAAAATTTCTCTTTACCTTTGGCTCTGCGCGGTGTGCGTGAGTCAGACAGCATAGTAAAAGCGGCTAACGGGCAGGTAATTGTATTGGGTGGGTTGATGACAGAGGGAAGTAATAATCAAGATGGTAAGAGACCAATTCTCGGTGACGTACCTATTTTGAATTCTCTGTTCAAAACCAAAAATAAAAGCAAAAGTAAAACAGAATTGGTTATTTTATTAAAGCCAACAGTGGTTGATGACCAGGTTTGGAAAGATCAGTTGCAAGATTCGCAGTCAAAAATGAAAGCTATAGGCGACGCCTACCGAAAACAATAGGTGGTTTTATGTATAGGCAACATTTTGGACTTAATGAACATCCCTTTTCATTAACACCCGATACCCAATTCTATTTTAATAGCCCGGGGCATCGCGATGTATTGAATACTCTGTTGTTGGCACTGAAACACAGTGAAGGTTTTATTAAGGTAATTGGTGAAGTGGGTACGGGAAAAACCTTATTGGGCCGAAAATTATTAACGGCATTGTCTGATCGTTTTATCACGGCTTACATTCCCAATCCTTATTTAACACCTGAAGAACTGAAATGGTTTTTGGCAGAAGAAATTGGTATTGCCTACGACAATCAAATGCCTTCCTATCAATTATTGCGTGAAATTACCCAACGCCTGATTGATCTTGCATCGCAAAAACGTCAGGTGGTGTTGATAGTTGATGAAGCTCAAGCTATGCCAAGAGAAACGATTGAAGCCCTGCGCTTGTTAACCAATCTCGAAACTGAAAAAAGCAAACTCTTGCAAGTAGTATTGATGGGGCAGCCCGAATTGGATGATGTATTACGCCAACCGGATCTACGTCAATTAAATCAGCGCATTGTATTTGCAGAAACGATTTCCTGTTTGAATCGCCGACAGGTTTATCATTATGTGAATTATCGGATTACATCAGCAGGTTGTAAAAAAAATATTTTTTCATCATCTGCGTTACGATTGCTTTATGCGGCAAGTGGTGGTGTACCGCGTTTGATTAATATTCTTGCACATAAAGCTTTGCTGGCTGCATACGGAAAATCAGCTTTAACCGTTGATCGGCAACATATGGTCAGTGCGATATTGGATACCGCAGAAGCAAAAAAATATGGACGATGGCAAGCGCGGCGTGATTATTGGTTGTGGCCATTATTGGCACTGACAGCAGCGGTGGCTTTCAGTATTACCCCTGCCTTGGGAGGGAGCTTATGAGCCTGATTAACGATATGTTGCGTGATCTTTCCAAAAAGCAAACGGCAGGTCAGCAAGTTACGCCTGCCATAATCCATGATGTGCATTCGCAATCCTGTGAGCAAGAAAGCATAGGAAATTTTTTTCAACATTCCCGCATTCCTTTGGTGTTGATAACCGCCGCAATTTTTATTGCGGGCTATGCCCTGATGCAGTTTTTGATCAACCAATATGGTGTGAATCAGCAAGCCGCATCTGCGATATCGCCAAATGAAATGCAATCGGTTCAATCCGGTGACCGGCATTCGATCATTGAAACTCCGGAAAATAATTTATCACGGCCTGTGATTGATCCGCCTCCACAAACATTGCAGCCTGATTCCCAATTGCAGTCGAATCCGGCTGTACAAATCACTCATGATAATTCATTAATACAGCAAAATCCCTCAATACAGCAATATCAATTGGATGATAAACAAACTGAAATTTATCGATTGATAGATCAGGCCAGTCGAGCCATGACTCTGGATAGATTGACTTCACCGGAAAATGACAATGCGTATTTTTATTATCAACAGTTACTCGAATTGGATGCTAACAATGGGCTTGCTGTTGCGGGGATGCAGAAAATTACAGATCGATATTTACAAATGGCTGAAAAATCCATTCAAAAAAATGCTTTTACCAAAGCGAATTTTTTTCTGGATAAAGCCACCACTGTGACACCTGATGATCCACGCATTGATCAATTAAGAAAAAGTTATCCGTCGCAGGATGTCGTTGTGATGGAAAATCAACAGAACAAAATACCAGCTGTGGTTGAATCGACAGACATTAAATCCACAGAAATTAAATCTTTGGCTGTAAATGATCCGTTTGAACAACATCAAACCGGACAAACATCAAAAATGGTCATTACACCTAATACAGAGTTTCTTGATCAGCAAGCTGTGAAGCAGGCGATAGAGTTGATTGCACAAGGCGCTAGACTAAAAGCTGTAGACTGGTTGGAAAATCATATCCAGCTTTATGTAGCACCCATGTCTGAACAATATTTATTGGATCTCTATTATCAGGATAAAAATAGAGTGGCCATGCAAACACTGTTGGATTCCAATTTAAATATGGCAGCAGTGGATCAAACCTATTACCAGGCACGTGTAAAAGTGTTAGACGGTGATAATCAATCTGCAATTGGTTTGCTGGAATCCCGGTTGTCAGAAGCGGCAGCTAACGAAAACTACCGCGCTTTATTGGCAGGTTTGTATCAACGCGAGCAACTCTATATGCAAGCTGTCAGCGCCTATCGAAATCTATTGCAAAGTTTTAATGCAAAACCTGCTTATTGGTTGGGCTTGGCACTTTCACTGGATGCACAGAATCAGGTGCCTGCTGCGATTCATGCCTACAAGAAAATACTGGAATTTGAACAAATTGAATCAGAGGTACAGGAATATGCCAAAACCAGAATTATGCAGTTATCAAGAGATCATTAAATGATGACTAACGCTCCAAAAAGAATTCGTATTGGTGATCTGCTGGTTGAAAAACAAATGATCACTGAAACGCAATTGCAACATGCTTTGCAAGAGCAGAAGTTGACTGGCCGAAAGCTGGGCGCAACGCTGGTCGAGTTAAAATATGTTGAAGAAAATGCATTACTGGAACTTTTGTCAGCGCAATTACATATTCCTTTTGTTGAATTAAAACAATTCCGTTTTGATCGTGATCTGGTGCAAAGATTGCCGGAAACAACAGCTCGTCGTTATCGCGTAATCCTGTTGCGTGAAGATTTTGATGGTTATTTATTGGGTATGGCTGATCCAACCGATATTTTTGGTTTGGATGAATTACAGCGACAAATTTCCCGACCATTAAAACCTGCCGTAGTTCGCGAGTCCGAATTGCTGGACATTTTGGATATCGCTTATAGTCGTGCAGATGAAATTGCCAGCCTTGCTGGTGAGTTGGAAGAAGAGTTACAGGAATCTGCAGTTGATATAGCCGATATAGTGACTGATGCAACCGATACAGAAGCACCGGTTGCCCGTTTATTACAAAAAATATTTGAAGAAGCTATCACCACAAAAGCATCTGATATTCATATAGAACCGGATGAAAAAGTATTACGTATTCGCAACAGGATTGACGGTTCTTTGATAGAGCAAGTCATGAATGAAAAACGAATTGCACCGGCATTGGTAGTACGCTTGAAGCTCATGTCTGGCCTGGATATTTCAGAAAAACGTTTACCGCAAGACGGGCGTTTTAATTTGAAAGTAAAACATCGCAATATCGATGTGCGTATATCCACTATGCCTGTGCAGTTTGGCGAATCGGTTGTTATGCGTTTGCTCGACCATACGGATGGTGTTTTGCCTCTGGAAAAAGTGGGAATGCCCCGTCAGATGATTGAGCGATTTCGTAAATCCATTACACGTCCACACGGATTGGTTTTGGTAACAGGGCCAACGGGTAGTGGTAAAACCACAACACTTTATGGCGCTTTGTCAGAATTAAATAAGCCGGAAAAGAAAATCATTACGGTAGAAGATCCGGTTGAATATCGTTTGCCCAGAATCAGTCAAGTCGGATTGCATGAAAAAATTGGTTTAACTTTTTCCAATGTGCTGCGAGCAACTTTGCGTCAGGATCCGGATATTTTATTGGTCGGTGAAATTCGCGATGCGGAATCGGCTGAGATTGCTTTGCGTGCATCTATGACGGGTCATATGGTGTTATCAACATTACACACCAATGATGCAGTAACATCGGCATTACGATTAATTGATATAGGGGTTGATTCCTACCTGGTTGCTGCATCATTAAAAGCAATTGTTGCGCAGAGGTTGGTAAGACGAATTTGTGTGACTTGCGTGCAACCCCATACACCGGATGCCAACGAAAAACAGTTATTGGCTTTACTGGCGAAAGGCCGTGATCTTACATCTGTAACCTTTAAACAGGGCACAGGTTGTTCGCATTGCCACAACACAGGTTATCGCGGTCGTGTGGGTGTTTTTGAATTATTGGAATTAAATAATGCGATGGCAGAAGCGCTCAGATTAAAAGATATCAACGGTTTTACCAAAGCAGCCAACGAAAGTCATCACTTTGTTCCGCTCAGTCAGGTGGCCTTGCAATATGCAATCGATGGTATTACCAGCCTTGAAGAAGTGATGAGTATTTCAGCACAAATCGATGACATAGAGAATTGATCTGATGGCGGTATTTGAATTTAAAGGTCGCAGCTCGGAAGGCAAAATGATTCAGGGCCAACTTGATGCCGCTACAGCCGATGCTGCTGCCAATCAATTATTGGGACGAGGCATTACGCCGATTAATTTAACTCCCTTTGTAGAAAAATTATCTTTATCGGAAAAATTTGAACGTGCAACCAACTCGGGAAAAGTAACCGCAGTTGAGCTGATTATGTTTTGCCGACAAATGCATACCATCACACGCGCAGGAATTCCATTAGTAAAAGGTTTGCGTGGACTTGCAGCTTCGTTGCGTAACTATGCTTTCCAGCAAACGATTAATGATCTGGTCGAGCGATTGGAAATGGGTGCCGAATTATCAACCGCCATGCGGCAGCATCCAAAAATATTCAGCAATTTAATGGTGAGCTTGATTAATGTTGGTGAAAATTCAGGAAAGCTGGATGTTATTTTTAAACAGTTGGCTGATTATCTTGAACGTGATCATGGAACGGTTCGCAGTATTCAAACAGCGCTGCGTTATCCCGGTGTAGTGCTTTTGGTAATGGCTGTAGCCCTGGCCATAGTTAATTATAAAGTGATTCCTGCGTTTGCTGATATGTTTGCAAAATTTGGTGCTGAGTTACCTATTTATACAAGAATACTGATAGGCATTTCAGATTTTTTTGTTAATTTTTGGTGGTTGATCAGTTTGGTTGTGATAGGTGTTTCTGTTTGGATTTATCACTATGTACGTACAGAAGAAGGCTCGCGGGTTTTAGGAAGAAAAAAATTAACTGCTCCCATTATCGGCGATATTATCGAGCGCGCATCGCTTGCCCGATATTCGCGAACATTTTCATTAATGCTTTCTGCTGGTTTGCCTTTGTCTCCATCACTGGAGCTTTGCGCACGTGCTATAGATAATCCTTATTTAGGTGACAAAATCAGGCAAATTCGTGCGGGTGTTGAGCGAGGCGAAGGCTTGTATCAGACGCATCTTGTAAGCGGAATGTTTACGCCGCTGATTTTACAAATGATTTCTGTGGGTGAAGAAAGTGGACAGGTAGATGCATTATTGGCAGAGGTCGCCAATTTTTATGAAAGCGAAGTTGATTACGAAGTGAAACGATTAAGTGATCGAATAGAACCATTAATTATAATAATGATGGCAGGATTCGTTACAGTGTTGGCGCTTGGAATATTTTTACCTATGTGGGAAATGTACAACATTCAAAAATAATTTATTGCAAACTGGCAGAGAATCGAGCTTCTACTATAGTTAGCTACAGGATCGGGGTTGTTAAAAAAATTTCATTAAAGGAAATAAAGAAACAACCGATAACCTCGATAAGCCTGAAGAGTTTTGATCGCTTGATAACTTAAAGGAATAATAGATTTTCCTAATGGATATTCAAGCATAAGACTTTCAGTCAAAACTATCTGTCACTTTGGAGTTTTTTTATGAACAAGCAAGCTGGTTTTACTTTGGTTGAGTTGATTGCAGTCATTGTTATTCTGGGAATTTTAGCTGCAACTGCACTCCCACGTTTTATTGATATGTCTGATGGTGCAGAAGATGCCGCACTTGAGGCAATGGCAGGCAGTATGGGAAGCGCGATGGCGATGAATTATGCAGCTGCAGTAGCAACATCAGCAGGTGTGTCTGGAACACCCAACTTAACTGTTGAAAATTGCACTGACGTTTCCACTATTCTTATAGGGGGCTATGATACGGTTGCCTACACTGTGACGCCTGCAGATCTTGGTGCTGCTTTAGGCGATACAGTTCCATGTACTTTGACACAAAATTCAAGTGGGAAAACAGCAGTTTTTCAGGGTATCAATACTCCATAATTTAATGGGTAATTATGTGTGAGATTCAGCGAAAAAAACAGACGGGATTTACACTGGTTGAATTGATCGCTGTCATCACGCTTCTTGGTGTGTTGTCTGTTGTTTTGTTTTCTCGCATAAACTCGGTCAGTGCCTCACGTGTTCAAGCAAGCCGCGATGATGTCATCGCGGCTTTGTTTTTTGCGCAGCAACTTGCCATGTCGCGCAGCAATATACAGTTAACTGTTTCTGCTAATTCTATCAATGTCACTGAGAATGGTAATTCAATAAAATTGGATTCCAGTTTTTATCCTCTTGCAATGCCGGGCGGTATTTCACTCGCCGCTACGCCATCCAATTTTAGTTACGACAAGTTGGGTAGAACTTCTCCCGGCGTTATACAAATTCAAACCAGTGATGGTGCTTATTCAATTAATGTTAGTGTTGAGATAACAGGTTATGCACATTGAAAACCGGATCAATCTTTATCGGGGTGTGACCCTGTTGGAAATGATTGTTTTCATTGTGGTGGTGAGCATTGCGTTGACTACGCTCACTGCAGTTTTCAACCAAAGTGTAATCAAAAGTAGTGAACCGCTCATTCGACAACGTGCACTGAATCTTGCACAGGCAAAAATGGATGAAGTAATGGCATTAAAGTATGACGCCATGACACCTACGGGCGGTGTTCCTGCTTGTGATTCAACCGGAGCACCTGCGTGCAATTATGCTACTGATGGCGATATGAATGATGTTGATGATTTTCATAATAGTTCCGATGTGCCTTACACAGGATATCAACGACAGGTGACGATTACGCGTGTAGGCAATAGTAAACGCATTCAGGTTCGTGTTACTGCACCTGATTCGACCAGTATTTTGTTAACAGCTGAAAGAGCAAATTTCTAATGAACCTAACCAGCACATTGAAATTGCAAAAAGGTTTTTCGCTGGTTGAATTAATTTCGGTTATTGTCATTTTGGGGTTGCTTTCCAGTATTGGGGTTTCATTTGTAGTAAAAACAATTGAGTCTTATCAGCAAACACAGGCCAGAGCAAAACTGACAATGCATGCTCGTCAGGCATTGGAAAGAATGTCGAGGCAATTGCGTTCTGCCTTGCCTTATTCAGTCAGGATTATCAACTCAGGTCAGTGCATTGAATTTATGCCGATTGCATCCGGCGGCTTTTATCTTAATCAGGTTGCAGATACAAAAAATGCAGCTGTTGCCCAGTCCAATATTAGTGTGGCACCGCATCAAATTGATTTTGGTTCTGCCAATTTTTTGAGTATTGGTGCTATGTCTGCTGCAGAAATTTACGGTGGTTCAGGTCAATCGATAGCCAGTGTTGCATCGAGAACACCAACCAGTATTAGTTTAACAGCAGCTAAAACATGGTTGCGTAACTCGATTAATAAACGATTTTATTTATTAAATTCGCCACAAGCATTTTGTGTTGATGCTGGCCAACTTAAATTCTTTGAGAACCAATCAATTTCTACTGCCAGTATCAATACAGCTGTCGGTTACAGTTTGTTGGCTAATAATGTTTCTGCGACGACCCCTTTTCAGCTTACTATGGCCAGCGATAATCGTAATACTGAAATTTTATTGCAAATAAGATTTTCAGAAACAGGCCAGTCACTGGATTTTACCCAACAGGTGATGATTAGAAATGTGCCCTAAAAATCATCACAGTCAACAAGGATTTCTTATTCCTCTGGCCTTATTTATTGTGGTAGTGATGGGCTTGTTGGCTTTGGTATTGGCGCGCATGACCAATATATCCCATCAGGGATTTACTCAGGAATTATTAAGTACCCAGGCATTTTATGCGGCCGAAACATCGACACAGCGCGCGATGCAAACACTGTTTTTTCCTGATGCCAGTTCAAGGCAAGCAGTCGATGCGCGCTGTGCAGGATTGGCAACAACTTATGATTTTTCCGGAATAGATGGTTTGCAATTGTGTCAATCGCAGGTTTCTTGTACATGTGTTTATCAAAATAATATTGCTTGTGCTGCCGCTACTGCGGCGAATTACAGCAGCACAACCGCCAACCATACCAGTATTTATACCATTACCAGCAGCGCTTCTTGTGATGCAGGCTCTATTAATGCTTCCCGACAAATTCAGGCCAGTGCGTTTTTGGAGCAACAATAATGAAATTATTAATGCGTATATTATTCGGTATTTTATTGTTGGTTTCGACATCGACAATTTTTGCACAAACTTGTACCAGTATTTTCTCCAATGGATTACAAGCTCATGGTGCCAACGGTGAAGTCGAATTAAGTTATCATTCACAAATTACAAACGGGTCGGCCAATATTTCAGCGAGAACTATTACGGATGATTCAAACTGGCTTGCTTGCTCGGGTTCCAGTTGTGTAGCAACAGGAGTTCCTTCATCTACATCAACACCAACATTTCTAACCTCACCCAGTACGACTCCTATCACTGTTGCTAATAATGCAACACTTAGTCGCGCTGCGGGAAATTACACAACAGTCAATGTTGGGCAACAGGGGACCTTGAATTTTACTACTGCTGCAGGTGTATATCGTACACAAGCTTTCACAACCAATTATCAATCTGTTGTGAATTTTCAGTCAGGTGATTATTGGATTAATGGCAATTTAAATGTTGCACAGGCAACTGCTTTAAGGCGGTCAGCAGCTTCGGGGGTTACGCGTATATTTGTTAACGGCAATATTTCGTTTGGGTATCAAGTAATCACACAAGCTTTTGCATCCAATCAGTTATTAATTTATGCGACTGGCAATATTACTTTTGCTAATGAAGTGGATTTGGATGCATATGTATATGCTGGTGGTACTGTTACTATGAATTATCGCTCATCTGTTACAGGAGCGGTTGCTGGTTCCAGTGTTTATTTAACAGGCAATGAAGTATCTATTAATTATCAAGGCAGTAATTTAACCTCAGTTAATTTTTCGCCATTTTGCAGTGGTGGAACTGTGGCACCGGTTTTATTGGGTGCATGGAATATGGATGAAAATTTATGGAATGGCACCGCCAATGAAGTACGCGATTCCAGTGGCAATAATAATCATGGCCGTGCGCGTATTGCCGCAGGTTCTACTTCTTTGCCTACAACCTCTTCGGGTAATCCGGCTTATACCAGTGGCAATCAAAGCACTTGTTATTACGGTGACTTTGATAAAACGATAAATCCTGCGCGAACTTATTCTTATGTTGAGTTAACCGGTTTTCCCTCTTTACCTCAAGGTTTTACATTTGCTGCCTGGATTCGTTCAAGCAATGCCAGTGCGCAACACCAACGCATTCTGGTTCGCGATGATGCGCAAAATGGTTGGGGATTCAGTTTGGCTGATGGAACCAATCAACCTATATTACGTTTTTTTAATCGCAATGTGACCAACTCGGGTGCAGTCACAGGGCAGGGAAGTAATCCAAACTGCGGTGTTTTTTGTATTGATACCAATGCCGTGATTACCAGTAATGCCTGGCATTATGTTGCGGCGGTTGTCGATACTACAGCGCGAACTGTTACGCTCTATGTGTACAATCAATCAAGAACTTTATTAGCCAGAACATCAGCAAGTTACGCAGGAACCTGGCAAGACGGAACCGGTGTGGTTTCTATTGGTGGTGAATCTTCGGCTTCGGGGGAAGGAACACAAACTTCATGGCATTTTCTTGGCAATATTGATGAAGTGAAAATATATTCCGGTGCGGTGACGCAAACAACATTGGAATCACTAATGCAAACTGTGCGTACCTGTGCAGGGCCTGATCATTATGAATTACAAGTGAATGCCAATTCGATTGCCTGTGAAGGCACAGCGGTGACTGTGCGTGCTTGTGCCAATAGTATGGTGCCTTGTACAAAAGATTTATCAATCAATACCACTGTGAATCTTGCAGCATCAAATGGGAGTTTGAGTGCAACCAATTTAACATTGTCGTCGGGTGAAGCAACAGCGTATTTATTACACCCTGCTGCGACAGAGGGCCAAAACGTCAGTGTTACTTTATCCAACGAACAAACTGCAGCAATTAATTCCCGCAAGTGTTGTACAGGTTCATCTGATTGCACGGTTGCCAATAGTTGTACAACAACTTTCAAACGAGCAGGATTTATTTTTTCCAGTGCATTGAATTCGTCTGTCAACATTCCCAATCAAATAGCAGGCACAACAGATAGCAGTGTTTATTTAAAAGCGGTGACTACTGATCAGTCTTCGGGTGCATGTGTCGCGCGTTTAACTTCGCCGCAAACAGTGCAGATGGCATATAAATGTCGAAATCCTGTTTCGTGTATCAGTGGGCAAACTTTTACTGCAAATGGATCTTCGATTCAAGCGAATGCGAATTCGGTAGCAACACCCAGCTTGACTTATAGTAATGTAAATTTGAATTTTGATAGCAGTGGTCGTGCGCCACTTGCTATTAATTATTCCGATGTTGGTCAGGTTAACTTATTTGCCAGATTAAATCTGGCCGCTACGTCTTCAAACCCGGCTTACGAATTAACAGGAAATAGTAATGATTTTATTGTGAGACCTTTTTCACTGGGAATCGAATCGGTACGGACAATATCCGGAACCAATAACCCGGGTACCAGTTCATCCGGTTCAGGTTTTGTTGCTGCTGGAGAAAGATTTGCGGTGTCAATACGATCATTGAATACCAATGGAAATTTGACTCCCAATTTTGGAAATGAAATTTCATCTGAACGAAATAATTTAGGGCTAAGTGCTAACACTCTGGTTCATCCTGTTGGCGGAACTCTAACGCCTTTGGTAAACGGCGGTATTTTTTCTGCAACAGCGACACCTGGTGTATTTCGTAATCCTGATATTTACTGGAATCAAGTTGGCAGTCTGACCATTATTCCTTACTTGTTAAATAATAATTATTTGCTAACAGCGGGTAATCCGAATTTTGTTGCCAGTTCAACGGTAGGACGTTTTTATCCTGATCATTTTACGCTGGTATCATCATCTACCATTAATAGTTGTGGCAGTTTCAGTTACATGCAGCAAAATGCAGTCGCAGCATCATTCCAGATTGAAGCCCGCAGTTTGTCAGACTCTGTTGTCAGTAATTATGGTCCTGCTTATGGAACTGCTCCTGCTATCAGTTATGTAGCTGAAAATGCAAATTCAGGAAATGGATCATTATTAAGTTCACGTGTGGTTTTGGGGACGGCGAATAATTGGAATGCAGGTGTTTTAAATTACTCAACTACCAATGCCAATTTTTCGCGCACATCAACATTGGATGGGCCTTATTCACAATTGCAGTTTGGGTTACAGCTTCAAGATACTTTCGATTTGCGCAGTCTGGCAAATTTAAATATGAATGCAACTACAACCGGAAGTTGCAGTGCATCCAATAATTGTAATGCGATGAGTCTGGGTTCCAATTTAAATTTATTATTTGGTCGCTTGCGACTTGAAGATGCATTTGGTCCTGAAACAGCTAATTTGCCGGTTAATTTTAATACGGAATATTGGACGGGTTCTTTTTGGTTGGTGAATCCTTTTGATTCCTGCACTACTATTAGCCGCACCGCAATAACCTATCCGCAGGGTAGTATTGCCACTGATGCCAATCGTACAGTTACCTTGAGCGGAGGATCTACACAAGGGCGATATGGAATCCTGCAACCAACACAGGTATTGTTTACATCAGGTAATGCGGGACAATATTTCACGGCGCCCGTTTCGGGAACAGGATCTTTTGTTGTGCAGGTTGATTTAACGGCTTATCCCTGGTTTCGTTTTGATTGGGATCAGGATGGCGATCATAATGACGATACCAAATTGCCTGATGCCAATTTTGGATTCGGTTCTTATCGAGGCCATGATCGTATTATTTACTGGAGAGAATTATTTTGAGTGATTTAGCCCTCGACATGTCATTAACAACCCCCAGTTTATTGTTTCCTGCCATTTCTTTATTAATGCTGGCCTATACCAATCGTTTTGTGGTGTTGGCCAATGTGATTCGACAATTGAGCCATGTCGAAAATGCATCCTCCCAGGATGTCATTATTCGGCAGATAAAAAATTTGCGAAAGCGATTGCAGGTTATTCGCCTGATGCAGGCATTTGGTGTGTTATCCTTCGTGTTTTGTACTTTATCCATGTTTTCCTTACTATTGGGATGGATATTAATCGGTGTGTTTTTGTTTGCTGTGAGTTTGATTTTATTGGTTATTTCATTGATGTTTTCATTTTATGAGGTCAATATTTCAACCAATGCTATTAATATTGAATTGGAAAAATTCAATAATCTTACAGAAAATTAGTCTAACGAATTCTTAAGGCTTTTACATTGAATTGTTTGTTTCTACATTGTCGTACAGGTTTTGAAAAAGAATGCGCTGCAGAAATTACTGACAAAGCACATCAACTCCAAATATATGGCTACAGTAAAGTTCAGGATTCATCTGCATTTGTTCTTTTCTTTACCCATGAGCCTGAAGGTGCTTTATCACTGATACAAAAACTGGATTTCCAGAGTTTGATTTTTATACGTCAGTGGTTTGTTTGTACAGGTCTACAGGATAATTTGCCGGTTAGTGATCGATTGACACCGCTGCTCGACGCAGCCCATTCTTTGCCTTTGGTTAAAGAAGTTGTGGTTGAAACGCCTGATACCAATTCAGGAAAAGAACTGTTGGTTTTAGGCAATAAATTTTCAGTCCCATTTGTCAAATCCCTGGAAAAAAATCAACGTATATCATCGCAATCAAAATGGCGAATGCATTTGCTTTTTATTTCAACACATCAGGCTTATCTGGGTATGAGTCCGATTCGCAACAGTTCGTTTTGGGCTATGGGAATTCCTCGTTTGCGTTTGCCAAAATCGGCACCCAGTCGTGCGACTTTGAAACTGGAAGAAGCCTGGCATCATTTTATTCCTGCTGAAAAATGGGATGATGTGTTAGCGCCGGGAATGCGTGCAGTCGATTTGGGTGCAGCGCCAGGTGGATGGACATGGCAACTGGTTCAGCGCAGTATTTATGTGCAGGCTATTGATAATGGTCCGATGGATGCTGAATTAATGGATTCCGGTTTGGTTACACACATAAAAAGTGACGGATTTATATTTGAACCTGATAAACCTGTTGATTGGCTTGTCTGTGATATTGTTGACAAACCTGCAAGAACAGCCAGTTTGATTAGTAAGTGGTTTGTGCAAGGTTATTGCCGATATGCAGTATTTAATTTGAAGCTGCCCATGAAGCAACGATATCTGGAAGTGAAGCTGTGCTATGAAAAAATAATGTCAGCGTTACAACAAAATAATATCAATGCAGAGTTGCAATTCAAACAACTATTTCATGATAGAGAAGAAGTCACAGGGTATATTGTCATTAAAAAATAAATCGGTTTAATTGAATTATTGATAAGAAGTACAGTCTTTTGCGTCAGCATTGCTTTTGAGTAAAATCCATTCAGTTAGTAACATCCAATCTTCTATAATGCTGCGTAAACTGATCATGTCTATCTGTGCAGTGTGTTTGTTGGACAATACTTTTTTGCCTATTTCTGTCAGGCATGAAACGATGCGGCCAATAACATGGGCTTTCATATAGTCAACCAATTCATAGTTGAATATCATTTCACCCGTGTAGGCTCGATGCAGTTTTTCGAATGGCACAACATGCAGATTTTCCAATGCACCCTGCACACATTGCGATAAAGCCGGATGTTCTTTTTTAAGAATCAATATAGTTTTTTCAAGTGTTTGACGACTAAAAAAATCAGATGGCATATAATAATCTGGTTGATTCCGAGACATCGAACAGGGTTCCCCGGTTAGTTATAAATGACCAAAATTTGCTATCAATCAAGTTTGAATTCCCTTGCACCAAGGATAGCAAGGGTTAACAATTTTGCAGCTTTATCTATAGACGTTTTTAAGCTATGAATCAGACAATTAATAGATTTTTAGATGCGACCGGACTGCTGTGTCCCGAGCCGGTTATGATGCTGCATAAAGCTGTCAGGGAAGTGCAGGATGGTGAGTTAATTCAGGTGACAGCGACTGATCCTTCTACCAAAAGAGACATTCCCAAATTTTGCAGCTTTTTGGGACATGAGTTAATTAGTCAAACAGAAACTGAAAAAGAATATCAATTTATTATTAGAAAAAATAAGAAATAGAAAGAAATCTTTGCGCGGGAATAAGTAATTTGAAATAAATAAACAGTTTGTTGCAAATAAAACAGGTGAACTTAATGTTCACCTGTTTTATCAGGTCAAACCATCAACCAGAAGTGAAAATGCAGCCAGTGCTTCAGGATCTTCTGATTTGATTTTGTTGGCGATTTGATGTTGGAAAAAGTACAAAAAGTTGTCGCTGGATTGTGCTTCATATAAACACTCATCACCGGGTAGTACAGGTGTACTTTTTACTTTGCTCGAATCGGTGATCATCGCAAATATATTGCCGTCGTAATGCAAGCACCAACTTACAACTTCAACCAGCATCAGGCGTTTCGAGCTATCCACTCTCAAAACGGCGTGAGTTCCTATGGTGTCAGGTAGCTCCTGAACCAGATCCTCGCCATTTTCACATTCCACTTCGTAATATTCAGCGGCAGTTTCCAGTTCGATGACTTTGTGCATGGGTGCATCAAAGAAAACTTCATCAATACCTGGATCATAATAGCCTTCCCAATGGCCATTTAATGGATCTGCAAGATCAGGGCAGGGGACTATATCGTTCAGCCAGGGAACCAATCCCACAACTTCACCATTCGCCCTGAGACCCCAACACAAAATCTTCAAGCTATAGAGCTTTTCGGAATTACTGTCGTTGGAATAAAGCATCTCCAATCCATCCAGCTCGGGAGCCAGGCGGATAAATCGCTCGTTGTGTAGTTCGGAGTAGGATTTGCGGGTGAAAAAATCAACCACATTGTTCATATTGTGGCCGGTGTCCGAGGTCTTCATAATACACCTCCCGAAAAAAGTAGGATTTAATCCCAAGAATGATGTTTTTTTGCGTCACCATCACTATATAAAGTATATGCTAAACACTGAAAGCACAACTGGTAGCCCCTCTTTTTTTTCCCATCCTTCATTTTCAAGGTGTATATGAAGATAATTATTGATGAAAATATTCCATTGGGATCAGAGTTTTTTTCCCATTTGGGTGAGGTTCAACACTTGTCGGGGCGCAAAATTAATCCTGCCGACGTAAAAGATGCCGATGCATTGATTATTCGATCGGTTACCCGGGTCAATCAGTCCTTGTTGGAATCCAGCCGTGTAAAGTTTGTTGGAACCTGCACAATTGGTGTTGACCATCTGGATATTACTTATCTCGATAAGCAGGGAATTGCCTTGGCTAACGCTCCTGGCTGCAATGCCAATTCAGTTGTGGAATATGTTTATGCAGCATTGGCTGCGCTCGATGTTAATTGGATCCGATCGCGTGTTGGCATTATAGGTTGTGGCAATGTGGGCGGCCTTTTGTATCGTCGATTGCAAGCCCAGGGTGTGGAACTGCGTTGTTACGATCCGAATTTAACAGTTGAACAGATTTCCGATCTTTGCAGTCTGGAAGAAGTATTGGCTTGCGACGTTGTTTGCATGCATACCCCTTTGGTCACGGAAGGTCCTTATCCCAGTTTTCATTTATTAAAAAGACAGGAACTGATGCAGCTGAAACCGGGGGCTGTGTTGATAAATGCAGGTCGTGGCTCGGTCATTAGTAATCAGGATTTATTATCGGTGATGAATCAGCGAGCTGATTTACGTGTGGTATTGGATGTATGGGAACCCGAGCCTGCTATCAGTATTCCTCTGCTTGAAAAAGTGGTGATTGGAACGCCGCATATTGCGGGTTACAGTTTTGATGGAAAACTCAATGGAACAGAAATGATTTATCGTGCTTTCTGTCGGTTTTTAAATCGAAAACCGGAAAAAAATTTGAAAGATCTGGTGCCGGATTTGAATGATAATATTTTGGATGCAGGACATTTAACCGATCCCTGGATGATAGTAAAACATTTGGTACTGCAAGCTTATAATATCAATGCGGATAATATGCGTTTGCGTGAAACAGCTCATGATGCAATTGTAAAAAATATTGCAATCAATGAGGGTTTTGATTTGCTGCGAAAACTTTATCCAAAAAGAAACGAATTTCATAATTATCAAGTCAGATGTCATCAAGCAAGTCAGGAAACCAAAAATTGGCTTTCCTTATTAGGGTTTAATTGTGCAGAGTAAAAAGCGATTTCGATTGGGCGTGTTGGTCAATCCCTATGCCGGTATTGGTGGTAGTGTTGGTTTAAAAGGTTCGGATGGTATTGCTATTCGTGATCAAGCTCTGGCAATGGGGGCTGAATTGCGAGCCATTGGCCGTATGCAGCGCGCTTTGTCAAAATTTATTTCTTTTTCCAATAATATTGATGTTGTGTGTTTTGCCGGTGATATGGGTGAAACCAGTGTAAAAGCGGCAGGTTTTGATCCAATTATTCTGGGACGCGCCAACAATGTTCCGTCAACAGCCAGGGATACAATAATTGCAATTGAGCAGTTACTGCTGCATAAAATTGATTTACTGTTGTTTGCCGGTGGTGACGGTACAGCCAGAATTCTCGTTGATACACTCCCTGAAAAACAAATTGTTTTGGGTGTGCCTGCCGGGGTCAAAATTCATTCCGGTGTTTATGCCGTTTCACCTGAAGCTGCCGGTGATTTGGTTTGTCAATTATTAAGCGGAAAATTAGTCAACCTGGCACATCGCGATGTAAAAGACATAGATGAAGAAGCTTTTCGTGAAGGAAAAGTCAAAGCAAAATATTATGGAGAATTATGGGTTCCTGAAGCCGGTGATCTGCTGCAACAAGTCAAAAATTCCGGAGTGGAAAAAGATGAATTGGCACAATTGGATGCGGTGCAAACATTAATCGAAGAATTGGATACAGACACTTTGTATTTGGTAGGAACAGGTTCTACTACGCATCTTTTTTTACAGGAGATAGGTCTGGAAGGCAGTTTGCTGGGTGTGGATTTATTATTGAACAGGCAATTAATTGCCAAAGATGCAAACGCAAATGAAATCCTGAAATATATTTCGCAGCATCAAGGCGCTGTAAAAATTATTGTTACCGCTATTGGTGGTCAGGGACATATTTTTGGGAGAGGGAATCAGCAATTTACACCGGAAGTAATCCGGCAGGTTGGCAAGGACAATATTGTTATTATTGCCACGCGTGGGAAAATATTATCCCTTGCAGGAAGGCCGTTATTGGTTGATACCCATGATCCGGAATTGGATCAATCTTTGTCTGGTATCTATAGAGTGATTGTTGGTTATCAGGAATATATTTTGTACCAGCTTGGCATGGCAGAAATCCAGGCAGAAATTTAATGGGACAGCTATGCAGCCTATATTGGAAAAATTAAATAAATTAAAGAATCGAGTTGATTCAGAAAATAATGTGATTGATAGCTATCGTGTTTTTCATGGTCGGGGGAAAACTTATTCCGGATTTGAATTTGTGACTCTGGATTATTTTCACCCGGTATTGTTGATGACATTATTTCATCAACCACCTGACGGTTGGTTACATCAGGCCCTGATGTTATTCAAAGAAAATATTTCTCAAAAAATTCAAACGATTGTAGTGCAACATCGGTATGCGCCGGGCGATCCGAGTGAGGTTGTTTATGGTGAATTACCTGCACAGGTTTTTGCCAAACGCGGTGAATTGAAATTTTATTTGAGTCTTGTCAAACAACAGAACATCGGTTTTTTTCTGGATATTGAACCTGCCCGTCAATGGCTGGAGCAACATGCAGTTAATCGACGGGTGTTAAATTTGTTTGCTTATACCTGCAGTTTTTCGGTGATTGCAGTTGCTGCCGGTGCGGAAAAAGTAGTCAATGTTGACATGAGCAGTGCCGCTCTTAATCAAGGGCGCGCCAATCATATGCTGAATGGTTTGGATAAAAACCGCAGTCAATATCTTGCAGAGGATATTTTGAAATCCTGGGGAAGAATAAAACGTGCAGGGCCTTATGATCTGGTGATACTGGATCCTCCCAGTTTTCAAAAAGGCAGTTTCGACTCGATTAAGGATTACGTAAAATTAATCAAGCGCCTGCCGGAATTGATGCCATCAGGGGGCAAGGTATTAAGTTGTTTGAACAATCCTGATCTTGATGCTGAATTCCTGACCCAACTTTTTTTTGAGCACTGTCCTGGTGCATTGTTTGAACAACAATTGGCACCTGATCCTGACTTTCCGGATATTGAGCCCCGGCGTGCATTAAAAATGTTGGTGTTTTCGATGGCTGATTGTTGATAAGCGCTTTATTTTCGATGGGTGTTTTATTTTCGACTAGACTGAATGCATCTATAGGAAAATCGAATTGATGGCTAATATGAATACCAATTCCAATCTGGATTTTTCAACATTGCTGGCATCCAGCGTTCACGATATGAAAAATTCTGTGACTATGTTGTTGTTGAATGTGCAGGATTTATTGGCGCAAAGCTCATCGGAATCGGAACCTCAAAAAGCACAATTGTCCAAACTGGAATATGAAGCTGCACGCATTAATAATGATCTCATTCAATTGTTGACACTTTATCGGTTGGATGAAAAAACCCTGGCTGCGAATATTGATGAATTTCCTGTTATAGAATTAATCGCAGAGCAGTTGGTTCGTAATGAATCCTTGCTGGCTTATAAAAATATTGTAATCAACCTGAATTGCGATGAAAGTTTGCATTGGTATCTTGATGCGGAACTGATTGGTAGTGTGTTGAATAATCTTCTGGTGAATGCTTCACGTTATGCAAAAAGTAAAATTAATATTTCAGTCGAAGATGAAGGCGCTTATCTACATATCAGTATTGAGGATGATGGTGATGGTTTTCCGGCGCAAATGCTGGATAAAAATCCGGACAATCATAACAACAATCGTTTGATTTCAAGTACACAATTGGGTTTGCTGTTTGCACAAAGAATTTTGGATTTACATTATTCAAGTGGAAACAGGGGGTACTTATCTTTAAGTAATGGTGGAATTGATTCTGGCGCAAAAGTGGAATTGTTCATTCCCTGAGCCGATATTTTGAAGACGCTCGTCGATAGATAAAAACCGGTTGAAATAGGGTTGGGGCTATAGCATTATCCTGCGCATAGCTGCATCAATAAGGTCTTACATATGCTGAAACTCCGCTTCAAAGAAAATAAATACAATGCGGTCTGGTTGGTAGAGCCGAAAATTACGGTTGGCCGGTCGGCAACCAATGCCTTGGTTGTGGATGATCCGCACGTGGTTGATGTTCATCTTGAAATTCTGGTGGATAACGAAACCCTGACCCTGAAGAATCTGGCACCGACCAGACCGGTATTGGTTAACGATGTTGAAGTAATCGGCCCATGCAATCTTCACCCTGAGGATGTGATTACTTTGGGCATTGTTGATTTGATTGTGATTGATCCCAAACGTGAACCAAAAGCGCTGACTGAAGAGTCCTCCAATACCACCCAATTGCGTTCACCCGGCAGATCTACAATGTGGTCATTGAAGGCCAACCACACGGCTTTGGCCAATCGGGTATTTCCCCTGAAAGAATTGACTATCATCGGCCGTGCCAGTGAGTGTGATATCAGTCTTGCTGCTGCACATTTGTCCCGTCGCCACGCGCAAATACAGGTGACTGAAGGTGGATTGCTGGTAAAAGATTTGGGTTCTGCCAATGGCACTTTCATCAATGGTCAAAGAATTACTGAAGGTCGGGCCAAAAAAGGGGATGAGATTCGCTTTGATACCCTGAGTTTTGGTGTAATGGGCCCCAGTACTGAAGAGCTTTCCAAAACTACTGTGCGTAGTACCCCCTTGGTACCGCCTGAAGCGCCAAAGCCCAAACCTGTAGTCAAGCCGGTTATCCATTCATCTTCCAGTTCGTCGCCTCACAAGCCCAAACAGGTTGATCAGGCGCCATCCAGTTCCAATAAAGGCTTGTATGGTTTGTTGTTGATAGCTGCCATAACACTGGTGTTGGTTGCATTGGTGATGTTGAATCGCTAATGGCAATTTCACTGGTTTTGTACCATACCGCTGGTTGCCATCTGTGTGAAAAGGCCAGAGATGTACTTTGGCCTTTGTTATCTTCCCGCAACATAAACCTGAAAGAAGTTGATATAGCGGAATCTGACTTTCTCATAGAGTCTTACGGTGTCCGCATTCCAGTGGTTGCAACTTCTTGTGGTGAGCTGGACTGGCCTTTTGACCAGGAACAGATAATTTCTTTGATCCAATCAAAAATCTGAATTCAATCCTTCACCGGGGAATTAGTGCCTATACTCAATGCGAGCAGAACTGCCGTATTGGGGCAAACCATGTCTAAATTACTGGATTCGATTGACCAGCGTACACGTCTGGTTGGTGAAAACCGCCTTGAACTCTTGATGTTTCGTTTGGCGGGGAAACAATTATTTGCAATTAACGTATTCAAGGTTCAGGAAGTGGTGAATGTGCCGCAGCTCAGATCTGTACCGCATAGTCATCCGCATGTTCTGGGTGTGGCGCATTTGCGGGGGCAAACGGTGCCGGTGATAGACCTGAGTGCCGCAATAGGTGCAGGTCCTTTGCCTGATAAGTGCAAGTCAAACCTGATCATCGCTGAATATAATCGATCCGTACAAGCATTTATGATTGGCTCTGTTGACCGCATAGTGAACCTCAACTGGGAGATTATTTTGTCGCCGCCCAAAGGTACAGGGTGTGGGCATTTCCTCACTGCTATTACCAAAATTGATGACCAGATTGTGGAGATTCTGGATGTTGAAAGAGTGCTTGCCGATATCATTCCCTACAATACCCAGGTGTCGGTTGATGTACTGAATCGGGAACTTGCCGAGTGTGCGAGGAGTCGTAAGCTAAAGATACTTCTAGCAGAGGATTCACCCACTGCAGTAAGGCAGGTGAAGGAAACCATGGGTAATCTTGGAATTGAGATCATTTCTGTACAAGATGGGTTGCAGGCGTTGAACATGCTTAAACAATGGTCTGCCCAAGGTAAAAAAGTTACCGATGAAATTATCATGCTGGTTACTGATGCGGAGATGCCGGAGATGGATGGTTACCGATTGACGTCTGAAATTCGCAAAGATCCCTTGCTTAAAGATCTTTATATAGTTCTGCATACTTCATTGTCAGGCAGTTTCAACAAAGCCATGGTGGATAAAGTGGGGTGTAATGATTTTTTATCAAAATTTCAACCGGATGATCTTGCTGTTGTAGTGCAAAAAAGGTTAAAAGTGTTTCTCGCCGAGCACTCGGAAACTTAAAGGGATATGGTGTATGTCAGTTGCTGTTAAATCGATTAAAGAACAACCAAGAAATATTGAATTCAACATTAATTCAATGAAATTCTCTGCTTTGGAATGGGGACGCCCCGGACAACTTCCAGTGCTTGCATTACACGGTTGGCTGGATAATGCCGCCAGTTTTTTTCGCATAGCGCCCTTGATGTCAAACGTGCATATTATTGCAGTTGATATGGCAGGGCACGGACAAACTGATCATCGATTGGGAGCCAGTGCATATCACTGTTTTGATGACATCAGTGATATGTTTTCAATCGCCGATTATTTTGGTTGGGATAAATTTGCACTTCTGGGGCATTCCCGCGGTGCCATATTCAGTGGATTGGCAGCAGGTACTTTTCCTGAACGGATCACTCATCTGGCTTTAATTGAAGGTTTTTTGCTGGAAGGTGTTCCACCCGAAAAATCGCCACAACAATTGGCTTCTGCGATTAAAGGATTAAATTATCAAATTAACAAATCACTTTCTGTTTATCCTGATATAAAAACAGCAATACAAGTTCGTGAACGCGGCATGTTTCCTTTGAGTCATGAAGCGGCAACCGCAATAACAGAGCGTGGATTAAAAGAGAGTAAAGGCGGTTATTCCTGGAGTACAGATCCGCGCCTGTTGGCACCAACACCGGTAAAACTGACAACCGAACAATTCAATTCCTTTATCAATAATATTACGGCGCCTTGTGAATTAATTTTGGGTAAGCATGGGTTGCAAAAAACCTATTCAAATTATTTAAAAGAAGTTGCCAGCTTTCCTTTCGTCAAAGCTCATTTATTGGAAGGTGGACATCACCTGCACATGGAAAATGATGCTCAGGAAGTCGCTGCGATATTTAATAAATTTTTTTCAAAATGAGTTTTGTGGGCGAATCACTCACATACTGCCGCAGTATTTTTTAATAAAATCCTGATGTGTTGACAGCATCGCCATATTTTTATCAACTTCAGCTGCAACATTATTCAGGAAGTGTTGCAGTTCCCGTTCCGACATCAAATCAACAATAGGGTGATAGGATGAAGGAACAAGCCCCTGCCCAAGCATAACCTGAGTCCATGAATCCAATCGAAATAATTCGCCTTCAACCTGAAAGGATCTTCCAAAATCTTTAAACAGTTTTATGCGATGTATAAGATCATCAGGAATTTCCATATTCTTACAGTAACGCCAAAAATCGCTATCATCACGTTCGGTAGCTTTGTAGTGCAAAATAATAAAATCCCTGATTCGGATAAATTCGCTTGCTGCCTGAAGATTGTATTCGTCAACAATTGATTGTTTGATTTCGTCGTGTGGAAATAGTTGTAACAAGCGGGTTACTGCTGTCATGATCATATGAATACTGGTTGATTCCAGCGGCTCCAAAAAACCGGAAGCAAGGCCCATTGCAATACAATTTTTATTCCAGGATTTTTTGCGTCTGCCAGTTTTAAATTTGATAACCCTGGGTTCAGTGAGCACTTTTCCATCCACACTTGAGAGCAACATATTAGTTGCCTCATCATCAGACAAATGGTAACCGGAAAAAACTATTCCATTACCCACTCTATGCTGTAAAGGAATTTGCCAGCGCCAACCCGCATGATGTGCAATCGATTTTGTGTAGGGTACAGCCGGAGTTGTCGATTCAGTTTGAATTGCAATAGCGCTATCGCAGGGTAGCCAATGCCCCCATTCTTCGAAACCTGTTTGCAGAGTTTGTTCTATTAATAAGCCTCTCATGCCGGTGCAATCGATAAATAAATCTCCAGCAATTTCCTGGCCTGATTCCATTTTGATTGCCGTGATAAAACCGGACTCGGGCTCTTGTTGTACATCGGCTATTTTTCCTTCCACTCGTGCTACACCACGTGCTTCAGCGCGCAGTCTAAGAAAACTGGCATAGCGTCCCGCATCAAGATGAAAGGCATAATTTATTTTGATATTGTCATTGATCGCAAAACGATTTGCTAAAGCTGCTTTATATTCAAGGCAATAATGACCAAATTCATCGGCTATTCCCAGCTTTCGGCCTCTAAGCCAAAAATGGATGAAGTCAGTAATTAATGTTTGTTTGCCTGTAACACCAAAAGAGTGGATATATTTTTCGCCAATTTGTTTCCAGTTTTCGAATTGAATACCGAGTTTAAATGTGGCATTGGTTGCACGCATAAATTCCTGTTCGTTAATACCCAATAATCGATGAAATGTTCTCATAGGTGGGATGGTGGCTTCGCCAACACCAATGGTTCCAATGTCCTGGGATTCCACCAAGGTAATATCGAGTATTTCTCCCATTTGATGTGAAAGCGCTGCGGCTGCAATCCAACCCGCTGTGCCGCCACCGGCGATTACTATCTTCATTTTTT
>CAMLML010000049.1 GCA_946481095.1 uncultured Cellvibrio sp. | reverse complement strand
TTGTTCAGTGGGCACCAATCGGCTTGGCGACGCTACAAACAGGAGAAGGCACATACTTCCCTTAAGTTCTCGACTGATGTGGTTCGTGAAACCTCGAAGCTGGTTGGAATACCTGCTGCGTTTGGAATCAGTGGGGTAGCTGTTGCGACTTCAGTCGGTATCCCTGCAGCAGTTTTTGTATTGCCGGCTGGTCTAACGGTAGCGTTAACCATAGGTTTGCCACTTGGCCTTAAAATGGCTGAAGCAATGCTGCCTGACCTTTATGAGTCTGCTGAGGAGAAGTTTTGATGTTTAATTTGCCTTGGACTTTTCGGCAGCAAACTGGACTTGTCAATTCCAAGGGGCCCAGTTTTAGGTGGGCACCTTCGCATTCTTTTTCTCTTAGTGGTACTCAAATAAAACTCAAGGTGCCTCGAAATCGATACTCTGTCCCCGTAGAAGTTGTGTCCCCACCCAATTTCTACGATTTGGAGGAAGGGTACGGGATGTCCCCTTGGGACGGTGACTACCCCTTACTGATGAAAGTTTCTATTTATCGCGCTTATGAGTTTTACGGAGATTTTTTTACAGGTTCAATGGGCTCTATTGAGTTTTTCGGTGCTCTTTATAAACCGGCACAAAGAACAGACGGTCTCAACTTATTTCATCCGCGTGCTTTAGAGGGCTTCATTTCAAGTTATTTAACCAAAACATATAGTGATCAGTTTTCGGGAGGTGACAATCAAAAATGGCACGCCCCTTTTGATTGGTGTATTCAAAACGAACAACTTTCTATTGTTCGATTTGAAGTTCGTGCCGATCCGAAGGTGTATACAAATATGCCTTATCATTCTTATTTAATTTTTCCTGTTCATAAACACTATGTATTTATCTTGCGATGTGAGGTTGAAAGAGATTTGGTTGTAACTGAGTTGAAGCCTAAGCCTAAAATAGACGAATGGATAGACCCCAAACCCTTTCAAACTTTTATTGATCAAATTTATAGCAGCGTTCAAGTTATTCTTTCACCTAAAGCAGAAGCTCAACGGCAGGAAGCAATTGCTGGGTTGCAAGATGCGTCGCTTGTTAAAGAATTTCCTCCGTTTAATTGGCAAAAAAAATCTGCCGCTGAAAAGAAGAGTTTGGTGTGATTTATGAACGAGGCAATCAAGGATTCATACATGTTCAATTGGTCATGGGAACTCAGAAAACAAACAGGTTTTATTTCACCACAAGGCCCTAGTTTTAATGGGCATTGTGGCATCACATAGTGTTGAGTGATGTACACATAAAACTCGAAGTGGGAGATGACGATGATGGAATATTTCTTGGTCAGATTATCAAAACAAAATAGTGCTTTAAATTTTTTCAAATTTTACGGAGTCACATGATGTACACGTCAAACCGCACACAACATGGAAACAAAAAAATGCCCACTGCACATTTTCGCAAACGCCTTTTACCTTTGGCGGTCAGTGCGATCTTGTCAGCGGGTGTTGCGCCGGTTTATGCAGGGCCGGAAGGTGGCACTGTGGTGGGTGGAGCGGGGAGTATTAATCAAAATGGTAATACGACAACCATTAATCAAGCGACGGATTTGATGGCGATTGATTGGCAGAGCTTTAATTTGAATTCCGATGAAAGAGTTGAATTTATTCAGCCTGATTCTTCTTCCATTTCGCTTAACCGTATTTTGGGTAACCAGGGTTCAGTGATTCAAGGGCAGATTGATGCCAATGGACAAGTTATTTTAGTGAATACCAATGGTGTGATTTTTGGTAAAGATTCTGTGGTGAATGCCGGTGGCTTGTTGGCATCGGGTTTGGATATTGATCCCAATGATTTTATGAATCGTGATTTTGCATTTTCTGCGTTGGAAAATGCAGAAGGCAAAGTGATTAATAGTGGTCTGATTAATGCGGCAACCGGTGGTTCGGTAGGTTTACTTGGCAAGCAAGTTAAAAATGATGGTTTGATTGTTGCGAATTTAGGCAGTGTAAATTTAGCAGCAGGAAAAGATGCTGTTGTGACTTTTGATCCATCCGGTTTGATGGGAATTAAAGTTACTAAAGAAATTTTGCAATCGGAATTAGGTGTTGATGCAGCTGTTATCAACTCGGGTGATATTAATGCAGCGGGTGGACAAATTTTATTGTCTGCTAGTGTAAGTGGTGAAATTTTTACGCAAGCGATCAAAATTAATGATCAGGCTCGCAGTGTAGTCGTACATGAAGATGGCAGTTTTACTTTGGGTGCAGGGGCAGATGTTGTTAATACTGGCAAGTTGGATGTGTCGGAAAATGCAGTTGCCCAACAAGCGGGGCAGATAGTTGCTATCGGTGAAAATGTTCGCTCATCCGGCCAAATTTTGGCGAGTACAAATAATTCTGCACAAACAGGAAATATTGAGCTTCATTCCAATACTACAACCGAATTATTGACGGGTAGTGTAACCAGTGCCAACGCGCTTGAATCGGGTAGCGCGGGTGATATTAAAATTTTAGGTAAAAATGTTGGTCTGCTGGGCAACGCAAAAGTGGATGCAACGGGTGTCAATGGTGGCGGTGAAGTTTTAATTGGTGGTGATGAAACTGGTAGCAATTCATTAATTCGCAATGCTGATTTTATTTATCTTGATCAGCAGTCACAGATTCATACGGATGCATCTTTAAATGGTAATGGTGGAAAATTAATTACTTTTGCTAAAGATACTGCACGTATTTATGGTGAATTAACCTCTTTTGGTGGAACAGAAAGTGGTAACGGTGGTTTTATTGAAACATCAGGATTAAAAGGTTTTGAAATTGGTGATGTGCCATTGGCTGTAGCTCGTTCTGCAGATGGTGTCGGTGGGACTTGGTTGATTGATCCTTATAATATTGAAATTGCTAGCGGTAGCAAACAGACATCCGGCTCAGGCAGTAACGAGGCCGTAAGTGTACCTGGGGTTGCGCCTGATACAGTTGTCAATGGCATCGCCGACCTTTACTCCAACCTCGATGGTACTGCAACAATTCATGATGGAACAATCGAGTGGGCTTTTGGAAGAGGTGTGAATGTTTACATTAAAACTGGTCCCAGCTCGGATTTGGCAACCGCAGGAAATATAACTCTACTTGATGGCGTAACGATTAATTTTAATGAAAATAGTAACGCTACATTAACGCTTCACGCGAACACCAACATAAATTTGAACGGAAGTGTTGTTGATGGTAATGGCAGTAATCAGGGGGGTAATCTTAATCTTCTTCTAAGAGCTGGGGGAGCGATTACGCAGGGAACTAACTCAGTTCTGAATGTTGATGGAACGACGACAATTGATGCTGCTGGTCAGGATGTTGCTCTAAACGGAGCAAATGATTTTGAAAATTTAGCAATTACTGCCGCCAGAGATGTAGGGATAACCGATACAAATGGAATCAATCTTGGTACATCTACTTTGTCAGGAAATCTCGTTTTAACCGCAAACGGTGCTCTAACAGATTCGGGAGCAATAATATTCTCTACGAATAATGCAGAGGCAACATTTTCTGTAGGTGGTGCAAATAATATTACATTAAATTCTACGAGTAATGATTTTAAGAAAATAATCATAACATCTGCTAACGATGTTCAAATTATTGATGATAATGAAATTGATATAGGTGCTTCGACTATATCGGGAAACTTTAATGTGACAGCGGAAGGTATTACCGATAGTGGCGCCATTACTGTATCAGGTGCAAATAAAACCACAACACTTACAGCGACAGGTTTTGATATCGAGCTTGATAGTGCTAATAATTTTACAACCTTGTCTATCGCAGCTAGAGATGCAACGATTGTTGACTCTAATGCTATAGAGTTGGGGGCATCCACATTAAGTGGTAATTTTAATTTGAGTGCGGGTGGTGCGATTACGGATTCTGGAGTGATTAGCGTAGCATCGGGCATTACTACGCTAACCGCTCAAGATGGTTTGGGCGACGGTCTGGTGATTTCTTTAGATGCTGCCAACAATTTTAATCAAGTAAATGTTGTTAATGCCGACAATGTTATATTGAATGATACTAATGCAATTGTGTTGGGTGGTTTTAATATTGGAACCTCTGCAACTTTAACATTAACTGCGGGTGGTAACATTACAGATGTGGGAAATTTGAGTCTTGGTAATACAATTCTTACCACTACAGGTAATATTACTTTAGATAATGATAACAATTTTAGAAATTCTATTACTATTCTCAATGCACAAAACGTAACCTTAAAAGATATCAACAGCCTCACCCTCGGCACCTCCGGCCAAAATAATTTAATCTTAACCGGCAATCTCGATGTCACCGCCAACGGCGCAGTAAACATTTTCGCTGCAAATAATTTAAATATCGCCAAAATAGATTCCGGATTAAATACTAATTTGATAACAATTACGGGTAGTGATAACGCCAATAATTTTACGTTTAATCAAAATGCAAGCTGGACGGGGGCATTGACGATTAATGGAGCGGGTGAGAATGATCAATTTATTTTTTCATCAGGATTAACAGCGAATGGAGATTTGACTGTTAATGGTGGTGCGGGTGCTGATATTTTCAGTATTAGTACTGCATTAAGTAACTTGATGTTAAATGGTGATGCGGGTACAGATACTTTTAATATGATTGCTACCGGAATTACGGCAACTATTGATGGTGGTACAGAGAGCGATACTATTACCGGCCCGAATGCTCCCAACACCTGGGAAATTAATACCACAACCAATTCAACTTTAGGCAGTGTTAGTTTTACGGGTATTGAAAATGTAACCGGTGGAACAGGTATTGATACTTTTAATATCAATGAAAATTACACAGGTACCCTGTCAGGTAATGATGGCGATGATATTTTTAATGTTAAATCTATTTTTGCTGGCACTATCAATGGCGATGGTGATTCAGGTGGAGCAGGTAACAGAGACACAGTAGATTTCTCAACTTATGTTGGAACAGTCAGTGTTACAACCAATCAATTTAATACAATTGAAACACTTATTGGTAATTCAACTGCCAGCACTTTAACTGGCGGAACAAGCTCGACAACCTGGGGAAATTTGTCATCGACATTAGGCGTACTGTCCGGAAATGTAAATGGCATAACTTTTTCAGGTTTTACTCAACTGGTGGGTGGAATAGGCAGTGATATTTTCAATCTGACAACAAATGGAACTTACAATATTGATGCGGGAACAGGTGATGAAGATACCATTGATATTTCGGGGGTATCCACTGCGCAGACAATTACACTCGGGTCATCTGCATTTGGTATTACCAACGTTGAACGTTTTGTTGGTAATGCGCTCAGCACATTATTGGGCCCTGATACACCTAATAATGTCTGGACAATTAATGGTAGTAATTCCGGTACTTTAGGTGCTTATAGTTTTAGTAATTTTGGAACAATACAGGGTGGAATTTTAAACGATACCTTTAACTTTACCGGATCAGGAACGCTTAACGGCAACACCCTCGTTGGAGGAACAGGTACGGATACTGTTAGCTTCCTCAGCTCAACTTTAAGCACTCAATTTAACTGGAGTGCAACAAGCCTCGATGGTGTGTTGGGGATAGATCTTGTTTTAAGAAATAATTCAAATGCTGTGTTGGGAAATTTTAATGGAGTTGAAATTGTCAATGCAGGTAATCAATCAAACCAGGTTAACAGTTTAAGTATTGCTGACAATCAGGCGCGTACCTGGTCAATTACATCATCCAATACTACCGATGGTATTGACGCGTTGGATGGCAATCTGCGGCTCACGGCGTCTCCTGTCGTTGATCTTGTATTTACCAACATGGATTCCTTGACTGGTGATGCTGCGGTAGATACTTTTTCTTTTGCAGCCAATTCAACTTTAAATGGAACTTTGAATGGTGGCTCCAACACAACAGATGAATTGCAATTAACTTCTGCTTCTGCATTAACCATAAATCTTGAAGGTATTTCTTTTGGTGGTTTGACTTTATCCGGAGTTGAAATATTTCAGGGCCCGGCAGGTTTTGTAAATACATTGATTGGCTATGCCACAGATAGTACATGGAGTGTTACTTCCAACGGTGTTGGCACTGTAACGACTAGTGGAAAGCAAGCAAGCTTTAGTAATTTTTCAATTTTACAAGGTAATAACAATGCGAACGATATTGTGACTGTTGGAGCAGGAGGTGCAATATCGGCTTTTAACGGCAATGGTGGGAGCGATACCCTCAACTTATCCAATGCTGCCAATAGTTTGAGTTTGGTTGTTGTTGATAATATTCCTGCGTCATTAGTCGCGGGTAATATTTATATTGCGAATCTTGAAACTTTAAATCTCAATACTGCTGCATCGGTGAGTAATAATCTGATTAGTGAGGTGAATGGAAATTCTACCTGGACAATCAATAATGCCAATGCGGGCTCATTTCTCAATAATAGTAAAACAGTTAATTTCACCGGTGTATCCAATCTTTTTGGTGGAACGGGTGATGATGTTTTCAGTTTCACTACGGCGGGATCTCTTGCAGGTTACATCAGTGGAGGTAATCAAAATAGCCAGGATAGAATGGATTTAAGTTCGTTGTCTGCAGTGGATATAACGCTGGGTTCGGGCGCCTACACGGGTATTGAAACCATAATAGGAAATAATACAAACAGTACTTTGAGATCTGTATCAGGAACCAACACTTGGCAAATTACCAATAACAATCAGGGTTCTGTCAATAACGACATTCTGGGCGCTGTTAATTTTGAAGGCTTTAACCGATTGTTGGGTAGTACGGGCGTTGATAATTTTACTTTTAATAATAATGTAAGAATCACAGGTGTTGTTGATGGTAATACAGGTGCTGGTGTTATTGACACAGTGAACCTTTCTGCTGTGAGTTCCGATATCAACCTGGTGTTGGTGTCTGATGTGTCAGCGAGTGTAGTGTCCGCAAGCAGCACTTATTTTGTTGCCAATATGGAAACTGTAACACTGAATGATGACTCATCCAGACGCAATACATTGACCAGTAATTTATCTGGCGAAAGTATTTGGACGGTAGCTGGAGCGAGAAACGGCAGTTTTGTTAATGCAAGTGAAACTACTATTTTTACCGGCGTCACGCATTTAATGGGTGGTGCAGAGAATGACACTTTTAATTTCAGTGTTGTACCTTCAGCATCATTTACAGTGAATGGTGGTTCAAATGGAAATGATACCGTCAATGTTAGCTCGATCAATAATTACACCCTGACAGTAGGCACTACCGGCTTTCAAAATATTGATAATTACATAGGGAATTTAACCAATACGCTTGCAGTACAATCGGCAGCCAACTGGACAATTACAGGCACCAATGCGGGCACATTGAACAGTACCATTACATTCCAGGGTTTTAACCGACTCTTGGGTGGTTCAGGTAACGATACGTTCAATTCGACAGCAATCGGTTCCAATTTAAATATTGTGTTGGCTCCCGATATGACATCAGCAACGCCCTCAGGCAGTAATTATTATTTGGCGAATATGGAAACCCTGACGCTGAATACTGCAACGACCAATACCATTACAAGTAATTTATCCGGTGAAACCACATGGTCCGTGACTGGTAACACAGGCAACATTGTTAATTCCGGTAGAACGGTTAATTTCACTGCTGCGTCAAATCTTGTCGGTGGAGCAGGTAATGATATTTTTACATTTACATCGGCGCCAGCAACAGGTGTGATTGTGAACGGTGGCAGTGATGGAAATGACACAGTCAATATCAGTGCCTTGAATAATTACACGCTCACTGTTGGTGCAACAGGATTTCAAAATATTGATAATTACATCGGAAGTCTAACTAATACGCTTGCAGCACAAACTGGAAGTACCTGGACAATTACGGGTACCAATACAGGTACATTAAACAACACAATTACTTTTCAGGGTTTTAATCGATTGCAGGGTGGATTGGGCGGTGATATTTTTAATTCAACGCAAATTGATTCCGATTTAAATATTGTATTAGCACCCGATGTGACTTCAACAACACTCACGGGTGGCGATTATTATCTTGCTGGCATGGAGACCCTAACACTCAACAATAGTGGATCAAGAAGGAATACGTTAACCAGTAATTTATTGGGCAACACGACATGGTTGGTAAATGGCGGGAATATGGGAAGTGTTACTAACGGAAGTGTAGTGACAAATTTCTCCGGTGTTTCCAATCTTGTTGGTGGTGCAGGAAATGATTCCTTTGGATTTACTGCGGCAGGTGATTTAACAGGAACGCTTGATGGAGGAACACAAGCGGTTGATGGCAGAGACACTGTTGATTTGAGTTTGTTAACTGCAGTCAATATTACGGTTGGCCAAACTGCCGATTATTTTAATATTGAAGGTTATAAAGGTAACGGCACCAATAGTACATTCAGAATCCAGAATGGTGAGAATACCTGGAATATTACGGCGAGCAATACCGGTACTCTCGCTAATACAACATTCGGAACAATTTCATTCGAAGGCTTTAATTATTTATATGGTGGTACTGACGCTGATAATTTTATTTTCGGTGCTTCAGGTGCTTTGAGTAACAATGGTTTTATTGACGGCGGTACAGGCACTGCTATTGATACAGTCAATTTTGCAGCCTTGGCAAGTGTTGATATCCAAATCAGCAGCACCAATGGTTACAACAATATTGAACAATATGTGGGAAATAATTCCAATAGTCGTTTACGTATTGCCAGTGGAACCAACACCTGGACATTAAATACAGTGAATGGCGGTTCGTTGAATAGTATTTTGTTTTCGGGATTTAATAATCTGGATGGCGGTGATGAAAGTGATATCTTCCAGATAAATTCCGGCGGCGGAATTTCCGGAACCATTAATGGAAATGATGGCGGCGATATTATTTTCTTGCAATCCGGTGCTGTAACGGGTGCTATCAACGGTAATCTCGGTGATGACGTATTTAATGTGGCTTCAGGATCTGTTTCTGGTCTTTTAAGTGGCGATGATGGCGATGACAGTTTGATCCTGACGCTAGGATCAAGTCTTGCTGCAAACGGCAATGCAAGATTCAATGGTGGAACCTCAACTGATGGCGATCAAATTCTGATTACAGGTTCCAACATTACTGAAGCTGCATATAGTCCTGCAGGTGCTGACGGTTATTCGCAACTTGTCTATTCAAATGCAACCAATAATTACCAATTAAATTTCCTGGTAGGTAATAACGCAAACGTTAATGATAATGTAGTTGCACAAACATTGCGGATTAATGGCAGCAGTGCAGCGGATTCCATTCTTATGCAAAATGCTTTCTTCAATGTCAATTCATCATTGAATGTCAATTACACCACCAAGACTAATTTGTTGTTATCAGAAAGTAATCTCGGCAGTAATGATACCTTGGTGATCGCAGGAAACGTCGATTTCTCTGGAGGTAGTGTCACTGTAGAAGCTGCTTCTGTTGCATCAAATAATAATTCTGCAGTTTTGCGTGCAAGAGATTTGATATTGGATTCAGTTGCTGCTGTTGGCAGTGCAACCCAGCGTTTTAACATCTCGGCTGAAAATTTATCTTTGCGTGATATCAGTAGCAGTATTTATCTGAATGAAGAAAATGCTGTGAATATTGCAGAATTGAAAACGTTCAGTGCGGTCGATTTACTTGCAGAAGGCTCGATAAACAGTACCGCCGTTTTGTCAGCTCAGGGGCCTGTCATCATGGCAAGTCAATCCAATAATGTTTCTCTTGAAAATCAACAAAATACTTTTACAGGCGCAATGATTGTTAATGCGGCTGGCAACATTACACTCGCGAATTCTGTAGCGACCAACATTACCAGCCTTGATGCAGGTGGAAATCTGGGGTTGTCATCAGGTGGCGCGGTGACCGCAACAGGTATTGTGACGGTGGATGGTAATACGACGCTGGCCGTCAATGGCAATGCAAGCTTTCTGAATGCAAACAATGATTTTAATGATTTTTTTATTGATAACGCGACGGATATCAGCGTGACAGATATTGATGGGTTGGTATTGCGCACAGTAAATATGCAAGGTGCATTGACAACTAATAGTCAGACGCTTGATGTTATGAATGGAACAGTGAAAATTGGCAGTGGTGTTCTCAATGTATTGGGTGCTACTGCTGCAAATTTAAATAGTGAAATTACAGCAACATCTGGCCTCACTGTCAATGCTACGGGTTTAACTGTGAACTCGGGAATTACTGCGGATAGTTTGGTGCTGAATGGTCAAACGGGTAATGTGATTATCAATTCATCTATCACTGCAGCAAAAGATTTGGGCGTGTCGGGTCAATTTATTGATGTGAACAATACTGTCAGAGGCAATGCGGTTGTGCTTTCTGCCAATGGTGATCTGGATGTGGGTGCCGCTGTTACAGCAACAGCAGGTCTTGAATTGAAATCCGTGAGCGGCGATCTGCGTGTAACTGGCAATATGACAGCTGCAAGTTTGGTGGCATCGGCTAACGATTTGTTGCAAGTGGGTGGTGGTGGCGTGCTGGATGTACAGGGCAATATTGATTTGGATTCTGTTGCCGGTGATATTGAGCAATCGGGCAGAATAAATTCTGCAGGAGGCATAATCACACTGGATACAGTGAATAATATCAACATGATGTCCGGTGCTGAAATCAATAACACTCTGGGTGAAGTTCGTTTGACTGCAGGTGACAATATTAACGTTCAACGTGTAAATGCGGGAACAGGCCTGATTGTTGTTAAAGCAACGTCGGGTGAAATTGTTGATACTAATGATACGGTTGTGAATTTTATTGGGAATCGTTTGGAAATTACAGCGAATGCAGGTATTGGTCGAAATCAAAACTCGGTGATCGGTGAGCATTATCTGGAAATGTCTGTCAATGAAATTGCTTTAGGGAATGGTGGTGGTGATGTTGCTATTGTTAACGATAAAGCATTACAAATTGATCAGCTGTATAACAACGGTAATGTGTCAGTGAAAACTGTGTTGGGCGATATTATTTTTAATAATGATAATGATCGCACCTTTGATATCGCACAAGCCGATGCTAATTTGTCGAACGGTTTGGTGAATGCCAATTATGAGATAGGTAATTTGATTGTCCTTGCTGAAGCTGGAAATATTCGTGCTACAGGGCGGCCGCGCAGCAATGCGCCTGACATAGTTGCCTTGAACGCTCAATTGGTTGCACCTCAAGGTGGTGTCGGTGTGGGCAGACCTTTGGTAGTGTATGTCAAAAATAGTCTGGATATTGTGGCAGTAACCTCTTATAAACCTTTCTGGGCGTTTGATACACCGCCGGTAAATTACACTAACAGCTCTTTGGAAATTGACTTGTTAGGGTTAATCGGTGCCAGCGGTGAAGAAATGGTGGAAGTGGAAGAGGTCACTGAAATTGATCCTGCCGTATTTGCCAATGTGCGAAATTACTTTTTCGATGATGTGTCAATACGTTTACCCAGAGACCAGCTGTACGATGATGACCAGGAAGAAAAAAGAAAGAATCAGGTTTCTTTCACTAATTACTAAATCGTAACTAATTAAATCAACAGTGGAAAAATTGAATAAGTGAAAACAAACAACTATAGATTCTTTACTCGCCTGTCGATCTGCATGGGCTTAATTTTTTTGACAATCACGTTACAGGTATCTGCTATGTCATTATTTGGTTTTAAAGTATGTTTGGCTACGGAGGTGAAGGGAGTGGTTACCCTCAGTGGAAAGCCTGTAGCAAATGCCAGGGTTACAAGAGAAGTTATTTTTCGTGATGAAAAATTAAATAGCGAAACAGTTACTGATGCAAATGGTAATTTTTTGTTGCCAGCGGTTTATGATCGTACAGTTTGGAAGCATGCGCCGTTTGAGGTAGTTATTGGACAAACTATTAATATTGAATATGAAAATAAGCAGTATCTTGCTTTGGGGACATCCAAGCGTAATTTTGATTTTAATGGTGAGTTGAATTCACCTGCAGTCATCAATGCAGGAAAAGACGTGATTCCTTATGTGTTGACTTGTGAGTTGACAAATAAGGACTCAACGAGAGTGACAAAAGAAGGCGAGTTAAACGTTATTTGGGGCATCTGTTTGATCCCGGGTGAAACTTTGCAAAATAATATTCAGGAGAAGTAAATGAAAGTGTTAACACCTAAAGAAGTGTTGGTTGCAGCTCAAGCTGTATATGATTTAAAGCTTGGTATTGTGCCCGCACAGAAGCGTTTTGTGGCAAGTCCAACTTTGGTTCAGGATTTTAATATAGATGCTGCGCAACAATTCAACAGTAAGACCGGTGCCTTCATAAAAGTTAAAAGTGGTTTTGGTTTGATTGTTGAGGGTAAACAGGATGGTATGGCAAATGGGGAGTTATTAATTGCTATAAGAGGAACGGATTTGCCTGCGGATTGGATTACTGATGCAAACATCGGTATTCAAACCTGTGAAAGCAGCTCGTTTGTACATGCTGGATTTAATCGTGTGTTTAAGGAATTCAAACCATTTCTTGAGCAATATTTTGCAAATTATATTGCGAAAAATAACAGACGCCCTGCAATGGTTCATTGCGTCGGGCATAGTTTGGGTGGAGCTGTTGCCGGGTTAACGGCGGATTGGGTTCATCACAATAGTCATGGCGATGTAAAGTTATATACCTATGGAAGTCCGAGAATTGGCTATAACCCATTTGCAAAAAAATTAACTGAAAATTTGCAACCAAACAATATTTACCGCATTCATCATGAAAATGATTTTGTCAGTTTGGTTCCTTTGTGGCCATTTGTTCATGTCCCGCAACCTGGTCCAAGCTATATCATCAAAAATAGTCCCTATAACACGTTTGCTGCACATAAACTTGCAAATTATGCAACTTCAATAAGAGACAGAAGTTGGGAAGATTTGGTGAGTTATCCTACGCTGGTAAACCTGGAGGCTGACAGCAATATCCTTCGATGGTTAAAAACGGCTGGTCATATGGGTTTGACTATGTCGGGTCTTAACTATTTGGGCAAGGCAATTGGTTATATCTTAAAAGCAGCTGGGATAGTGATTGAATTGGGATTAATTGTCGGAGCCACTTTTTTGGACTTACTGTCATATGCGCTAGAGAAAGCTGTGAAGATTTCCAAAGAAATTGCGTCATGGATTGAAATGCTGTTAAAGAAAATACTGACGATGGTTGGGGTTGTAGTGAAAACAATCAACATTACTGTCTATTTTATCCGATGGGTATTCCAGCTTTTAAATAATTGTTTGAGGACAATTGTTACAGCCAGCTTGAATGAAGCTAAATAAAGTTGATTCGGGTCGGGTATGGTGATCCAGTACCTGATTTTTTTTGAAAAATTAGAAAGCTTCTTTCATTTTATTTTCTGATATTAATTGTTATCAAAGTTATTTTGAGTATGAAAAATATAAATCACTGGATGTTGTGTTTGGGCATTACCTTGCTACCTGTTCTACAAGTGCAGGCAGGTTTTTTGGATATGCCGGAAATTGAAGAGGTTCCCGAGTTTGAACAGGAAACCAAGTTGTTGGATATGGATATTCCCGGTGTTCGCGAACGTGACCCTGATCCGGAATCAGGGCCGCGATTAAATGTAAAAGAATTTCGTTTACAAGGCATAGTTGAATACCCTGAATTGGGTATCACTCGCGCTGCACTTATAAAATTGGTTGAGTCCATACGATTTGACATGATGCAGGAAGGCAAGCAGCTTGACTCGGGATACACCATAAAAGAGTTAAGCGAGCTGTCAGATTTGATTGCTGACATTGAAGCTGAAACGAAAGACAGACACGTTTCAACAGTTGAAGTGCAACGTTTGGTATTTTTGATTCGTGAGCAAAGGCGTGCACGTGGTGTTACCTTGGGTATGATAGAAAACGTTGCCGATGCAATTACCAATTTCTATCGTGAAAAGGGTTTTATTCTTGCCAAGGCTTATTTGCCGGAACAAAAAGTTCGTGACGGCGTTGTTGTATTGACTCTGTTGTTGGGTGAGCTGGGTGAAGTTGAAGCACAAAACAACAAGCGTTATTCAGACAGGTCAATCAAGCGTTATTTTAAAAACGATTTGGGGAAGCCGGTGACTGCGGAGCGTATGGAAGAAAAGCTCTATCTGGTAAACGATTTACCCGGTCTCAATGTTCAGGGTTATTTTGAGCCTGGCAGTCAGGTTGGCGATAGTAGATTGAATGTTAACGTGATGAATGAGGATCTGATTTCCTCCAATATTCGTCTGGATAACCATGGTTCCTCGAAAAGTGGGGAGTATCGCGCTTATGCAGATGTGTTAATCCACAATCCAACAACATTTCAGGATGAATTGCATTTGGGTGTTTTGTACTCCCGGGATCCGGGTAGTTCAACTTATGGATCTCTTCGATACAACTCCAACATCATCAGCCCCCGGACACTTGCCACTATCGCTATTTCCAAAAATAGTTATGTGTTGGGGCGTGCCAATACGGGGGTGTCGGTTGATATAGAAGGTGAGTCGGAAGTGGCTGAAGCAGGGCTCAGTTATGCGTTGCGCCGCTCAAGGGCGCGAAACCATTCCATCACTCTCACTATGCAAAATATTGATACAGTTTTGAGTTTGCTTATTGGTAGTAATGCGTCAGGAGTTGAGCCTCCACCGTTTAATCTGGAAACGTCGGTTGATAATCTGGTTCTTGGTTATAACTTTGATATTTTGAATGAAAAGTCTCGTGTGTTGCATCAGGGCGGAGTGAGAATGGTGGGTGCAAAATTAGATGAGCTTGGACAGGTATCAGGTGTTGATTCTGTTGAAGATACCTACTCACTAAATGTTAACTACACTATGTTAACTTTTTTAAAATTTCCTTTTACAGAATCAGAAACGCGTTTTTTATTCAGAATGGTTGGGCAATATGCTGATGATCCACTGTCATCAGTGAATCAATTGAGTCTTGCCGGTCCCAACATGGTTAGGGGATATACTGTCGATAAATTTTACGCGGATTCAGGAATATATCTTGGTACTGACTGGATTTTCAGTGATTTATTTGGGAAGCGTATAAGTGAATATATCCAGCCTTATCTCCTGGCTGATTATGGACGTGGAGAGTTAATTCCAAAATTGGTTTATGACACCAAAACAAAAGCAACACTTTCTGATGTGGGTGTTGGTTTCAAGCTTAAATTCGGGCGTAATACTCGAGGGAGTTTAGCGGTTATTGCACCTATGACTGATAAAATATCTTCTATTGATGATGAAGAAGATGATTCGGAAGATATTAAAGTTTATTTTGATTTGCAGAGTAGTTTTTAAGAAACGATTAAGATTTATGACGTCAAAGTGTGCACTGATTCTTTTTTTATGTAAAAAGCAAGGTAGTCACTAGTCTGATTCTGTGAAATAAGTTAGCATTCAAATGGCTCGACAGAATCGAGAGGCTTGACCGATGTTCCGCCTTAGATGTTTAAGGTGCCAGTTGAACTGAATTTTTTAACGTCCAATAGGAGACAAAAATGGCAATATATATTGAATGGGAAGGCATAAAAGGAAACGTAACAGCAGATGGATACAAAGATCACCTCTCTGTTAACAGTTTCAGTTTTGGTGTGGGTCGCGGAATTACTATGGAAACTGGTAATTGCGCAAATCGTGAAGCTACAGCGCCAAGCTGCAGTGAAATCACCATGACCAAGATGATGGATAGCTCTTGTACTTCCATTTTCCTGGAAGCTACCAGTGCTTCAGAAGGTAAAACAGTAAAAATCAAATTTGTACAAACCGGTACAGATAAAGTAACTGAATACCTGACTTATACATTGACTAACTGTATGGTGTCTGGTTATTCAATTTCTGCTGGTGGTGATGACACTCCCACAGAATCCATCTCTCTCAGCTACACCGCTATTGAAGTTAAATACCTTAACTTTGACGGCACCAACAAGGGCGCAAGTCCACAAATCGTTGGTTACGATCTCGCTACAGCGAAAAAGAAATAATAAACTCTATCGGGTTTATATCTGGGGGGCTTCATGCCCCCTTGTTGCTTAAGATTCCAGGTTTTGTAATTCAGGGAATCGTGATTGGGTAGTTAAAAAGATTTATATGTCTTAGTGCCAACACAGTGTTCAGGGAACCCTCGGTAATGCCACGAATATTGGATTGGTTTTGTTAGAGGAAGATGGCTTAACATATGAGTGATTATTCACAATCAAATCGTTTTCTTGAGATTAGCGAATTCTCCTTTGAAGAGGGTACTTTGCTCCCTTCAAGCTTTTCTGGCACTGAATATGTGTCAGATCTCTTTCAGTTTCATATCTCGGTATTATCCAAAAATTATGAAATTTCTCCTGAAGATGTATTGGGTAAGTCCTGTACCGTCACAATAAAAAATGAACATAAAAGAAAATTTAATGGATTTATTTGTAGTTTTGAATTTGGCGAAATCACTACCAGAAATTTACGCGAATACAGATTGGTAATGGTTCCATGGTTGTGGTTTTTAGGGCAGACCAATAACCATCGTATTTTTCAAAATCAGAATACAAAATCAATTGTTAGCAAAATTTTCAAGGATTGGGGCTTTGTTGATTTTGATTTTAAAGCCAAAGGCGGCAAAACCAGAGAATATTGTGTCCAGCACAATGAAAGTGATTTGAATTTTGTATCCCGGTTACTTGAAGAAGAGGGTATAGCCTATTACTTCAAACATTCAGATGATAAGCATCAGTTAGTCTTGGTTGATGAGAAAAATGCCTACGATGAAGTTACAGAAACCAAACTTCAATATAATCGTGGATCAGCAACTGAAAGTGCGATCACCAAATGGGATCACTCTTATAAGTTCAAAAAAGGCCAATGGACATTAAACGATTTTGATTTTAAACAACCTACGAAAAGTTTAATTGCGAATGTGGCCTCAAAAAGCAAATTTGCAAACAATTCCAAATACGAACATTACGAATATCCTGCTTATTACAATCCCGAATTAGCCGATCTTGGGAAAGAACTTGTTAATGTTCGTCTTGATGCTGAAGAAGCATTAAGAAATGTTGTTAATGGCGGCAGTAACTGTGCAACTTTCACAGCAGGCGGGCGCTTTTCTGTAGACAGACACACCACCAATAGTGAAAAAGGTGAGTACATTTTAGTGAGTGTCTCTCATCAGGCGGCTGATTCAACTTACGATATGTTTTCCAGTGGAACCTCAAGTTACGAAAACTCTTTTGTTGCCATTCCATCTGATGTGCATTTTCGTCCCAAAGAACGGCATCCGCGCAAGCGCATGCCTGGCCCACAATCGGCCATAGTGGTTTGTCCAGATGGTGAAGAAATTGATGTTGATCAGTATGGTCGAATCAAAGTTCAATTTATTTGGGATCGAGAAGGTAAGTCGAATCAGGACAGCTCCTGTTACATCCGTGTTATGCAAACCTGGGCGGGCACCCAATGGGGGGCGTCATTTATTCCGCGAAAAGGCCATGAAGTTATCGTGAGCTTTTTGGATGGTGACCCTGACAGGCCGATTATCACCGGTACTGTTTACAACGGTAAAAACCTGCCACCATTTGAATCCAAAACACAGAGTGGTATTCGTACCCGCTCAACTAAAAATGGTACGGCGGCTAATTGCAATGAATTGCGTTTTGATGACAAAAAAGATGCAGAGCAAATTTACATTCATGCAGAAAAAAATCTTGATACTGAAGTCGAAAATGATGAAACCCATACGGTGGATCATGATCGAACCAAAACCATTGGTAATGATGAAAACTCAACGATAAAACATGATCGAAATAAAACCGTTGATAATAATCAGACCGAAACCATTGGAAAAAACAAAACAATTGATGTAGGAGATAACCACACAGAGACAATTGGCAAAGATATGTCCCTGAGTGTTGGCAAGAATATTTCAATCGACATCAATGATAATCACACGGAAACTATCGGCAAGAATATGACGATCAGTGTGACCAAAGACCTGAAAGAAACTGTTGAAGGTAAATATACTGAAACAGTTACGAAAGAATACGCACTGAAAGCAAAAACCATCACCATGACAGCGGATGATCAAATTACCTTGAAGACGGGCTCTGCCTCTATTGTGATGAAAAAGAACGGTGATATCACCATTTCCGGCAAGAACATCAATGTGAAGGGTTCGGGAAATGTGGTGGTGAAAGGTAGCAAGATTACTAACAACTAGAGTGAACTATGGACATGGCATCTTTATTGGATTCTGCCAGCCAGGAGCTTGAGCAGGTTAACACGCTGGGCGTTGGTGAAATTCTTATTGCCAGACTTGATGCAATAGATGAGTCTGGCCGTCCGTTGGTAAGCGTTTCGCATATTGCTGATTTTAATTTACGTCCTGCGCTCGCGACTGTTCCTGTCTCGCCACAACATATCGGCCGGCAAGTTGCTTTAATGTTTACCCAGGGAGCTGTTTCCCAGCCTGTTGTGATGGGGTTTATCCATTCTCCTCTTGATCAGGTATTGGATGTTGTGTTGGCAACGACAGAATCTGCTCAGACAGGTTCAGATGAATTGGTTTTTACCGGGAATTTACCTGAAAGAAAATCTGATGATACTGAAACCTTGCATATCGATGGGAAGCGAATTTTATTGGAAGGGCGCGAAGAGGTCGTCCTGAGATGCGGTGAGTCCAGTATTACACTCAGCGCTAATGGAAAAATTTCGATTAGGGGAAAATACCTGTTGAGTCGATCATCAGGGGTTAATCGCATTCTGGGTGGTTCTGTTCAAGTCAATTGATGTAACACCTTAATCATTACGACCAAAAGATCATGCTTCAACTTAAAAATAATACTCCCTTCATTACAGGATTTGCGCTTTTTCCAAATCTGGACGGCATTGATACGCTTTTTCTCATGGTAAAAGCAACCTTTGTTATTGGAAATCAATGGACGTTAGCTGATAAACAATTGCCTATACAGGAAGCTGATGAATATAACGGGGAGCCCGCTGATTCAAGTCTCAAATCGACTTCTGATTTTCATATAGGGAAAATAGCGACCGATATTTTGATTTATGGATTGGCCTGTTCACCTAAACAGCAACCTGTTGCTCAAATGAATATTGGTATGGAAGTTGGGAGCTTGCGAAAAACATTGAGAGTTTTTGGCGACAGGGTTTGGAAAGATGGTCAGATAAGTTCAGCCAATCCATTTGTCAGCATGCCTGTTATTTATGAAAGAGCTTTTGGTGGTCAGGATGTGGTTGATAATCGCATACGTGCGGCAGAACAAAGAAATCCTGTTGGAAAAAGTTTTGTAGGTCGTAAATCAGAAAGTGAATTCAATAATCAGCCGTTACCCAATATTGAATATCCCAATCAGTTGATTACAAGTTTGGGGGAGACTCCTGCACCAGCAGGTTTTGGCCCAATAGCTCCCAACTGGCAACCCAGAGTTTCCATGGCTGGAACCTACGATGAAAATTGGCAAACAAACAGAGCGCCTTATTTACCAAAAGATTTTAATCAGCGTTTTTTAAATGTTGCTCCTTCTGATCAGATATACCCCGGTTTTCTTCAAGGTGGCGAACCTGTCAAAATTATTGGCATGCACCCGGAAGGCGATTTCCAATTTAATTTGCCCGCTGTCAAACTCGTCAATAGCGTCAGTATTAAAGGAAAAGATTTATCATCACCATTTAATATGGAGACACTGGCGCTTTATCCAAATCTAAAGCAACTTACAATGACTTGGCGAGCGTCAATCCCTTGTGATAAAAAATCGTTAAAAATTGACCAGATAACTATAGGTTTATCGCGATAAATTTCGGAGGTTTGAAATGGGACAAACAACATTTGCCAATACCCGCGGCATAGCACATAAAGGCAGTGGTGGTATGAGCCCCGTGTTTCCCGATGTGTGTAAAACTCCTACACCGGGTGGCCCTGTACCTATTCCGTATCCCAATATTGGTAAATCATCTGACACTGACAAAGGCCCTAAAACGGTTGTGACTGATGGCAAGATGCCAATGGTCAAAGGTTCTGTTTATTCAACCAGCACGGGGGATGAAGCGGGCACTGCAAAAGGAATTATCAGCAGTGATCAAAAAGGTGTTTGCGAATTTATGATGTATTCCTTTGACGTAAAATTTGAAGGCAAAAATGTTTGCCGATTGGGTGATCCGCTTTTTCACAATAAAAAAAATATTATGGGTTAATTGCTGAGCATGGCTTCTACGGATCTGAAAAAAAATCAACAAGCCGCATTTGCTCATTTTTATGAGCGATACGCAGATGATGCAGCTTTTCTATGGTTATTACATTCAGCTGCTGTCGAGTTTCCACATTATACGTCCAAAGATATAGTTGAACTTGAACAGCGAATTGACCGTTATCTTGATGGTTTGATGACTGCCCCTGAAGAATCCTGGGTTGTTTGTGAAAATGCCATGAGTATGGGTGTCAGTGAAGTATTTGTTGCATCGGTATTAGCTTTTCGTAGTCTTGAAGTCACAAAAATTCAACGTGTTATTGAAGTAGGTTTGAATGATGAGTTGAATCATGCAGGATTAATTTCAGCTATGGCTTGGTTGCCCGGGCGAGTTGTTCATTCCTGGATTAAAAAATTTTTAAAGAGTAAGGATCTTAACCACAAGTATCTTGCGCTTGCTGTTTGCAGTGCTCGTCGTGAAGATCCTGCTGAATATTTGCAAGCCATTTTAACCAGAGAGGATTGCATCAAGCACCCATTGGTTTATCCGCGTGCGTTGCGTTTGGTGGGTGAGTTAAAACGATTTGATTTACTGTCATTACTTCAGCAAGGTATGGCTTCAGATAATTCTGCTGCAGTTTTTTGGTCTTGCTGGTCTTCAATTTTAATGGGTGATCGAACTCAGGCAATCAAATTGCAGTCTTTTGTTTTGCAAGAAAACCCTTTTCAAATAGACGCTATTGAAATTTGTTTCAGAGCCCTTCCTGTTGAGCAGGCGCGTAACTGGGTAAGCCTTTTATCGAAAAATCCGGAACAGTCGCGTTTGGTTATCAAGGCAACCGCAATTCTGGGTGATCCCCAGGCAGTGAATTGGTTAATTGGTCAGATGCAAATTCCAGCACTTATGAGATTGGCTGGAGAGGCATTTACCTGGATTACTGGAATTGATCTGGTTGAACACAAGCTTGCATTGGAATCGCTTCCTGATTTGGATAAGCATTTACCAGAAGAAGAAAATGATGAAGATGTGGAAATGAGTGATGATGAATATTTACCTTTTCCTGATGTCAACAAGTTGGCAGCTGTTTGGCAAAAATACCAACAGCGTTTTGTGGTAGGACAGCGTTATTTTATGGGCAAGCAAATTAGTTCGGATCATCTCAATGATATTTATACAAATGGAAAGCAGCGCCAACGACGTGCTGCTGCATTGGAGTTGGCGCTGATTCATCCCGAACAGTTTTTATTAAATTACGCATCGAGAGGTTTGCAGGAATGACGACCTCGAAAATTTATCTCGCTGCAACCGGTATGTTAACACCTGTAGGATTTGATTCGGCTTCCACTCATGCTGCTGTTGCTGCTGGCGTAAGTGCATACGAAGATTCCATGCATCACAATAAAAACTCTAAGCCTATGCGAATGGCATTAATTCCCGAAGATGCATTACCACCTTTAAATCCTGAACTGACATCTTTAGCTTTAGCCGGATTAACATCTCGCCAACGCCGCATTCTGCGTATAGCAACGCCGGCTATTCAGGAAGTTGTTACCGGTTTGCCTTTAAAAGAACCACCTGCATTATTTTTAGCTTTACCTGAATCTATTCCTGAGTCTGCATTTTCAATTCATCCGAAATTTTTAGATGCGTTGGAAATTCAAACCAATGTCAAGTTTGATAAAACCAGCAGTCGAATTTTTGCAACCGGTCGGGCAGGTGGTATAGAAGCTATCGATCTGGTATTTAAATATTTTGAAGCGGCAGGTAAAGATGTTGCGATAGTGGGTGGGGTGGATACTTATCTGGATCATTTTTTGTTAAGTGTTTTGGATAAAGATAATCGAATTCTGGCTGAAAATATATCGGATGGATTCGCTCCAGGCGAAGCTGCCGGTTTTTTATTATTGGTATCAGAGCGGGTAAAAAATTATCTCCCGCATCCACCTAAAGCAGAAATATTTAGACCTGGGTTGGCTAATGAACCTGGGCATAGATATAGCGAAGAACCTTATCGTGGAGATGGTTTGGCAAACGCATTTCAGCTTGCAATAAAAAATGCAGATGGCAAACCAATAGGTGCTATCTATGCCAGCTTGAACGGTGAAAATTTTGGCGCCAAAGAATTGGGTATTGCTTTTATGCGAAATAAATCTGCTTTTGTTGAAAACGTGAAGACAGAACATCCTGCAGATTGTTTTGGTGATATAGGTGCGGCGTTTGGGCCTGTGCTGATTGCAAATGCATTGGCCTCGAAACAGAGTAATGTTTTATGTTATTGTTCTTCCGAGAAAGCAAATAGAGCAGCGATTTACATATCAAAAAAGTCTTAATGTTTGATTATGAAGTTAAATATGCAAATACATGAATCCATTGCTCGGTGTGGTTACATCTTTAATGTTGAAAAATTAGTTTGGGATATGTAAAAAGAGGTCAATAAAATGCCGGAACTTCTAGAAAAAATCCAAATTCACCTTGATAACCCTGACAGTGAAGATTGCCCTTTTTGTCCTGCTAAAGAAACGGAGCACAAGTGGAAAACCTTTAAAGGGGAAAAAAACAGTAGCGGCACTTTAAGAGAAGCAATGAATGACCCCAAGCGCTGTGGCTATGCACATCAATCGGGGGCAAAACCTAAGGATGGAAAATATCCAAATCAAAACCAGGATGCTCCACAACCTAACCCAGACCCGATTTATTCTCACCCGCAATACGGAAGATACGGTGATCAAGCACACCACTGTATTAGCGGCAACGAAATTATGAAAAATCACCCAATAGAAAAAATTCTTGCCAATGAGAATGGAGATTATAAAGGTGAAACAGGTTATACAATCAATACTGCAGCAAACGGAGTTTATTTACCTTCTTATCCAGAAAATTATAGTGGTAATGAAAACCAAAAATATGAAATTGTTAAGCATGCAATGGCAGCGGGAAAAGGGCAGATTCATATTGGAGGGCATACTGGACATGAACATGCTGTTGGTCAGGATTATCCTTCAGAAATTAAAAAACATTTATCTCAACTGCAAGACCGAATAATAAAAAAAAGTGAAGAATGTCCTTTTTGTGTAGAGAGCGACGGCAAGGCGAAAAAACCATTTGTGCCTCCATATAAAGTTAATCAGTGGCTAGATAATTTATCAAAATCGATAAAAAAAGATTTGACCGGCCCAGCTAAAAGTTGGCCTTATTTTGTTTCGAAATACGCTAAAAGATATCATCTTGAAGTTTCAAGCCCGGTGGATGATTTGCTCGATTAAATTTTAAGAGGAAAATATGTATTTAAAACTGATAAATGATAAATTTTATGAATCAACTGTTTACGTGAAGGAGCCTGAAAATTTGGCTGTTGATGTAAATTTTTTACGTGGACGTTTAATAGACAAAACACTTGATTTGCCTATTGTGTACACTACAAATGGAAAAGCGGGTGATGAGATTCGAGACTTTCTTGATACCAGTTACCCACTCATGTCCAAACGTTTTGTTGATTTACTTCAAGCGGGAGGAGTAGATAATTTGCAACTGTTTCCTGCAGTTATTAAAAGTGAGGTTGACGGAAATATTTGGGAGAATTATTACGCAGTAAACCTGTTGGGTCTGATAGCTTGCGCTGATATGGATAATTCAAACTACGATGAAATAATGCCAGGACACTATCGCTTCCGCGAGCTTGCGATTCATGCGGAAAAGGCAAGGGGTGCTTTACTTTTTCGGTTGCAAGAAGATGCAACTATAATGATTATACAAAAAAGCGTAGGGCAATTTATTCGCTCACAAGATCCAGACAAAAAATTAAAAGGTTGGTCTGTTGGAAGGATTCTTCAATAGTTTTGATGATGGCTATGAGGTAGCAAAAAGAGGGATTAAAGGAATATTTTTCTATCCAAGCGGGGAGTGGGCAGGTTAAAAATAATAATGCCAATAATATTGAGTGGAATTTGTGAATCTGTAATGAATTTGATTTTGCGGGTTATTTTATAGCCCGTGGATGTTTGTTAATCCTGCTTGTTCAATCCGCCATCCGACTATAAACTCGTTATGTTTCTTCCAAACCTTGCGAGACATAATGTATCGACAGCTATTTAAAGCGCCACATCATCTTGTCGAATCGATTAGTAGCTTTTGCCATAGTCGATGGGGTGTGCCGGATTTTGAAAAAGTTACGCAAGAATTAACAACATGGTTTGAAACCCCATTGGGGCAAGCATTGCTGGTTGAGGAGAAGGAAGCCTTGACTGATGCTTTGCAAAATCAATTTGGTTATTTTTTGTTGCATATGGGTGTGAATGACTGTCAATTCATGACGGAAGCTTCACGTATTTCTCACAGGTTTTCCCTGCATCCACAGACTTTCGCAGAACAATCTCCCGCTGCACTGGCCGACTTCAATCAATTACCCTTGCCCAATGATTCAATTGATCTGGTTTTCTTGCATCATGTTCTGGAATTCAACCAACAGCCTCATCAGGTATTACGTGAGGCCAGCCGGGTTTTGATCCCACGTGGCCATCTGATTATTGTGGTATTTAATCCCTGGAGTATGTGGGGATGGTTTGGGCGTATAGCGCGCCTATTTTCAGGCAAGGTTTTATGGCGACACCAATATCTGGGATTGACCCGTTTGCTGGATTGGTTGCGATTGTTGGAAATGGAGCCTGTTTCGGTTTATCGCGGTTATTTTCGTCCTCCTATCCAACAACCTTCATTGGTTGAACATTTGGGATGGATGGAACATTGGGGCAAAAAATTGCGTTTCCCCAGAGGTGGTTTTTATATGTTGGTGGCACGTAAGGATCAAATTCCGTTGACATTGATTCGCCCCCGCTGGCAAAAAGAGAAGCCTGTTAAATCCATGGTGGTTACACGGATCATCCCCGAAGCTAACCCGCCTGTTCACAAAGGAAGAAATCTGTTTTCCTTTGTGAAGCGTGCAACCAGAAAGTAATTTAGGAGATGTGCTGTTGAAAAGGGTTGAACTATTTACTGATGGTGCCTGTAAAGGTAATCCCGGCCCCGGTGGTTGGGGGGTTGTTTTGCGTTACGGCCAAGTAGAAAAAACTCTCTTCGGCGGGGAGTTGAACACCACCAATAATCGTATGGAATTGCTGGCTGCCATTTCTGGTTTACAGGCACTCAAGGAACCTTGCCATGTGGTGATTACCACTGATTCACAATACGTGCGAAAAGGGATTACGGAGTGGATAGAAAACTGGAAAAAAAATGGTTGGCGTACATCAGCCAAATCACCAGTAAAAAATGTTGATTTGTGGCAGCAATTGGATCAGGAACAATCTCGTCATCAATTGGAATGGCATTGGGTAAAGGGCCATGCAGGGCACAGAGAAAATGAATTGGCCGATCAGTTGGCTAACAAGGGCATTCCTCATTAGGTTTTTATATGCGTCAAATTGTATTGGATACTGAAACCACTGGCCTTGAAACATCACAAGGTCACAGAATTATCGAAATTGGTTGTGTTGAATTGTTTAACCGGCGTTTAACCGGGCGCCGTTATCATCAATACATTAATCCTGAACGTGAAGTGGATGCCGGTGCTTTTGCGGTGCACGGAATTAGTAATGAACGATTGGCGGGTGAACCGGTTTTTGCGCAAATAGCAGACGAATTTTTAACTTTTATTGGTGATGCTGAATTAGTCATCCACAATGCTGCGTTCGATATTGGATTTATCGATTATGAATTGAGTTTGTTGAATCCGAAAGCGGGTAGCATTAGTCAAAAATGTTCTGTTATTGATACACTTCTGTTGGCGCGTAGCAAACATCCTGGGCAAAAAAATAATCTGGATGCTTTGTGCAAACGCTACAGTGTTGATAACTCACAACGTGATTTGCATGGCGCGTTATTGGACGCAGAAATACTTGCTGATGTTTATTTGGCCATGACTGGCGGCCAGACTGCATTGCAGTTAGGTAGCGTTGGCGCCCAAAACAGCGGTGGTATTAATCGGGAAATGATCAGACGTCTGGATCCGGGTCGTAAACCGCTAACAATAGTCTATGCTGATGAGGATGAGCTTGGACTTCATGCTGAAAAGCTGGCGGCCATACAAAAAATCAGTGGTGGTCAGTGCCTGTGGTTGCAGACACCGGACTGAGATTTACTTGGCAACTCAAGCGCCAAGCTTAATAAATAACTGCTTTTTCGGTTGGCTTGGGTATAAGATTAATCCACTTATTCAAACGAGATATTTTTGTGAAAAATACAGAGCCTATAAACCTCAGTTCATTAAAAATGGTGCATGACGAATTGGTTAGCACTATTGAGCAAGCTGCTATTCGTTTGGAACAATTTTCACAGGACAGGAATAACGGTGAATTGCTTCAGGAATGTATTGAAGGCATTCGTCAGATTCGCGGCACTATTAGTTTAATTCAGTTAAAAGGGTTGGATTTATTAGCTGAAGAATTATTAACCCATGTTACTGATATTACTCTTGGCGAAAATGATAAGACCAATAAAAAACTGGAAATTTTGACTGCATCTTTTTTTATTTTACCGCGCTATCTTGAGTACTGTTCACAGACATCACGCAGCATGGCAGTTTTATTGGTGCCGCACATTAACGAATTACGGCTTTCACGAAATGCAACTCCGCTTCCTGAAAGTTATTTTTATCCACTTGATGTGATCAAGCCCAATCGTAAAGCTTTGCCTGCAGCTACTCAAATTCAGGAAGATATGAGTGTGTTGGTCAGACGTTTGCGCCACATGTATCAGACAGGATTAATTAATGTCATCAAGGATAACCAGGTGAAGTCGTCACTGGGAATGATGTCACGTTCATTGGAACGATTGGAAAACGTCTGTGCGGGTAGTGTATTGGGTAACTTCTGGTGGCTGGCTAATGCCACTGTCAGTGTTGTTCGCGAAAAAAATATGTCCCTGACCAAAACCAGAAAATTATTGTTGGGAAATATTGAACGTGAAATCAAACGTTTGCAGTTTGAAGGAAAAGCGATTTTGTCTCGCGAGCCTGATGCGTCACTGCAAAAAGAATTACTTTATTTATTGGCATTATCTCATTCAAAAGATGAAAAAACACTCGCAGTAATGATGGCATATGCCGTTAAATCACCGAGTTATACTGAGGTAGAATTGGCAAGGGAAATGGATTTCATTCGTGGCCCAAGTGCAAATACCATCAGTTCAATGGTATCGGTGCTGACTGACGAAATTCACAGCACCAAAAATATTTTGGAGCGTGCTGCTCAGGGTGGTGCAGAGTTATTGAGTGAATCTCCTGAATTGGTTGACACTTTGAAAAAAATTGCCGACATACTGGCTGTTGTAGGATTAAGTGCGCCCAGTAGTGGCTTGAAACATGAAATTGAAAAAATCAGTGGCTGGCAACGAGATCACAAACCGGTAACGCCTGATGAATTGTTGAGTGTTGCTGATACATTGCTTTACGTTGAAAGTAGTATTGCTGGTTTGGCAAGAACCAGTCTTTCCGATGACAAGCTTGCGCAAATCAACACATCATCTCGCGATACGGTAATGACTAACAATCAAATTGCGGAAGCGGAAAAAATTGTGTTGGAAGAAGCAGAAGCGGGATTGGTGTTGGTAAAACGTGCACTGACATCGTTTGCGGAATCCAATTACGACAAAGGTCATGTGCGTAATATCAGTGGAACACTTGATGCCGTTCGTGGCGGTATGTTTGTACTGGGTTTGCCACGCGCAGCAAAAGTGTTGGCTGGCTGTATGCGATTTGTTGAAGATGATTTGTTACAACAGGAATTACATCCTGCCATTCAGCATATGTTGGAAACGTTTGCCGATGCGATTATCAGTTTGGAATATTACCTTGATAGTGTGAAATTCGATAAAAATGCGGATACCAGCATTTTGCAAGTGGCTGAAGAAAGTTTACAGGCGTTAGGATTCGAAGTTTGAAATCAGAAAGTTTTACGCTCTACACATTTGAATATCCCCAAACTCAATCAATAACACCGGGCAAATCCCGGTGTTATTTTATTGTTGCTGAAAATCAGGGATGTTGTGACAAGTTGTTGTCTGATATGGATGGCAATATCCTTTGTTATAACGCTGATCAAATTCATCAAGAATCCGGGTTCAATTTTGATAATGCTATTTATGAATCCATTCTCGGCGAATGGAAGGGTTGTATTTATTCAGTGCTGCTTATCAAAGAAAAAGTTTTTGAGAATCACCAGTGGATTGGCCTTCGAAAAAAACTGGGTGTGGTAGACGATGCGTTTTTTTTGTTGGCAGGCAGAGCGCTGCAATTATGTCAGTGGCAGTTGGATCACAAGTTTTGCGGACGTTGTGGGAAAATGACACAAGGTGATCAACAAGATTCAGCATTGGTTTGTAGTCATTGCCAGCTCAGGTTTTATCCGCGAATTTCTCCATGCATGATTGTTGCTGTGACCAGGGGCGATGAAATATTGCTGGCTTATCACAAAAGGGCAACACGACCTGTATATTCAACCCTGGCGGGGTTTGTTGAAGCAGGTGAGCGGGTAGAGGATTGTGTTATCCGGGAGGTCCAGGAAGAAGTTGGGATCAGGGTTAAAAATCCTCGTTATTTGTTTAGTCAGCCTTGGCCATTTCCTTCCCAGTTAATGTTGGGGTTTATTGCAGAGTACCAGAGTGGTGAGATAATACCTGATGAAAAAGAGATTTTAGATGCGCGTTGGTTTCGCTATGATGCTTTACCTGAAACCCCTTCACCTGCGAGTGTTGCAGGCCAATTGATAGCATTTTTTGTTCAACAGCAAAAAGATAAAGGAACACCAAAATGATCTATACCTTATTTTCTTTTTTATTGGCTGTTTTTGCTGCGTATATCCTTTTCAAATCGGCTCGTTTTCTTTGGAAAAGCGATTGGTTTATGGGGTGGTTGCGCGGAACCATGGGAATTACTTTTGTTGTAATTGCTGGAGTGGTTGGTTTGGTTGCCTGGGATATTTACAGTTACAAACAACTTTTGTCAGAACAGTCGGTGTGTAATGTCAGTTTCCAACAACTGAATGACCAACATTTTATTGCAACACTGACAGATAAGCAGGGTAAGGCTCATCAATTTGATTTACGTGGTGACCAATGGCAGATAGATGCAAGAGTTATCAAATGGAATGGATTTCTGGCGAAGTGGGGTGTCAAACCGGCTTACAGATTGGATCGTATAAGTGGACGTTATTTTGATCTCGAAAAAGAAACATCGGCAGCACGTACGGCTCATGCAATTACAGCAAGTCCACAGGGTGTTGATTTATGGTTGCTGTTAAATAAACACGGCAATTGGGTTTCTTTTGTTGATGCCATTTATGGCAGTGCGACTTATTTGCCTATGAAGGATAAAGCAACTTTTGAAGTGACATTGTCCAATACAGGTTTGCTGGCGCGGCCCATCAATGATGCAGCACGCGAAGCAGTTTCAGTTTTTAAATAGATCAGTTGGAGTCAAGTTTTGGAATTTTTATATGAATATGGTTTGTTTCTGGCAAAAGCAGTCACTTTTGTCGTGGCTGTATTTGCAGTTGTCAGTTTGATTGCATCTTTGGCAATGCGCAACAAGAAACAGGATCGTGGGCAGTTTGAAGTTACTCGTGTAAATGAAAAATATGAACATACACGTGATATGTTGCGTGATTCTATGTTGGATGAGGAGGGTTTAAAAGTCCAACAAAAACTGGAAAAGAAAAAGCAGAAAGCTGAAAAGGCAGAAAAGAAAAAAGCGGCAAAACTTGCTGAAAAGAAAGCGGATGCGCCAGAAAATAATAATGAATCTATAGATGATAATGCGCAGCCTAAAAAGCGTGTTTTCGTCCTGGATTTTTACGGTGATATTAAAGCTTCCGAATGCGATTTGTTACGTGAAGAAATTACAGCGGTTTTATCCCAGGCAACAGAGAAAGATGAAGTAGTTGTCAAGGTCGAAAGTGGCGGCGGCATGGTGCACAGCTATGGTTTGGCCGCTAGTCAGTTGGCACGTATTACGCAAAAAAATATCCCGTTAACAGTATGTGTTGATAAGGTGGCTGCCAGTGGTGGATATATGATGGCTTGTGTTGCCAATAAAATCGTTGCTGCTCCTTTTGCTATTCTGGGTTCAATTGGGGTGGTTGCGTCCTTGCCTAACTTTCACAAACTATTAAAGAAAAACGACATAGACTATGAAATGTTCACTGCAGGTGAATACAAACGAACAGTGACTATGTTTGGTGAAAATACTGAAAAAGGTCGAGCCAAATTTGTTGAGGATCTGGAAGATACGCATGTGTTATTTAAAGAATTTGTTGCGGAACATAGGCCTCAGGTTAGTATAGAAAAAATTGCAACGGGCGAGGTCTGGTTTGGGCGACGGGCGAAAGAAGTCAATTTAATTGACGAGATAAAAACCAGCGATGAATATTTGTTGTCGCAGATAGATACAGCAGATATTTTTCAGGTTGAATATGTTTTCAAAAAATCGATTCCGGAAAAATTAGGCTTGGCAGCACAAGGGACGATTGATCGATTGTTGATGATCTGGTGGGAAAGGCTGAATTTTAATCGTTGGTTTTAATCATTTTAATTGAGATGTTGGCGTTCACTTTATTCATCGATAATGTTTGATGAAGTGAACTCCATTCTTTTGTAAAAAAACCAATCGAGCCAATATTGAGGAATGAACGAATATGAGTTTTTTCAATCCTTTCAAATCGCAAATGCCAAGTCTTGAACAAGCACTTCCCGGTCGAGATCAGGCAGTGAAGTTAGTCAATCAACATGCTGTCAAAGCAGTTCCTATTCTTCCGCCTTTTGCGGAAAATCTTGAAAAAATTATTTTAGGATTGGGATGCTTCTGGGGAGCTGAAAGAAAATTCTGGAATTTACCCGGTGTTTATACAACGGCTGTTGGATATTCCGCCGGATTTACGCCGAATCCTACATATGAAGAAGTGTGTTCGGGCTTAACTGGACACAACGAGGTAGTACTGGTTGTGTTTGATCCTGAAAAAATTTCATTAAAGCAAATTCTGAAAACTTTTTGGGAATCACATAATCCTACACAAGGTATGAGACAAGGAAATGATAGGGGTACTCAGTACCGTTCGGGAATCTATTATTTCAATAATCAACAAAAAGATGTGGCAGAAGATTCAAAGCGCTCCTATCAATCTGCTCTTGATGAAAAGAAACTGGGTGAGATTACAACGGAAATTCTGGCTGCAAAGGAGTTTTATTACGCAGAGGATTATCATCAACAATATCTACATAAAAACCCGAACGGATATTGTGGGTTAGGGGGCACAGGAGTCTGCTTTCAAATTTAGCTATCTTCTATTCAGTTACACTTTTTATTTCTTGCATAAAAAAACTGATTGTTTTTTGATATTGGATATCAATCAACAATCAGTTTTTCAGCATCAGATCAAGCCAGGGCTTGATTCAAAACAATTAGAGATTGGGGATAGTAGATACACCCCAGTTTCTATAAGACGCAGCACCAGGACTTTGATCAGCCTTGAGCTTCAAACCAATAGTTTGATAGAGGTTGGATTGCGTCAAAGCACCGATATCCAGTACGCGACCGCCTGTTACACCTGCGCCTGCAACAATCATAGGCACATTGGTATCACCGTGTGCGTTCGCATCTCCCATATCCGACACCTGTGTGAATATGGTTGAGCTGAACAAACCAGCCGAGTTCATTTTGTCAAAAATGTTCTTAGTCAAACCTTGCATGTACACAATATCATCAACGTACTTCTGAGGTTCATTACCCTGGTTGTGATGTGAGCTGTGAGAGTCACGGCCACCCAATGCATCAAAGATATGGTTATGGGCATCAGTACCAAGAGCCAGTGATACAGAAGCAGTCAAATTACAATTCAATGCCAGAACACCTATATCTGTCATTAACTTGGCCAGTGAATCAAAACCGCTTGTTGATGTATTGGATGGTTGTGGGCATGAACCACTGCTGCCCCCGCCCCCGCTACCAGAACCAATAGCGGCTTCAATTTCCTGAATCGCTGTGTAATGACTATCCAATTTTTCTTTTTCGTGTTGGCCCAGTTTGTTTCTCAGACTGCTGATAGCAGAGTAGTGCAGGTCAACAACGGACTTACGTGGAGCTGTACCGGAAGTGGTTGTGGTACCGCCACTGAACAGAATATCCAAAGCAGCTTGTGGGCTGGTAATAGTAGGTTTGGTTGTCCAACCTTCACGGCTGAGGTTTGATTCTGCGGTTGTTCCCAGGTTCAAGTATTTAACCGGGTAGTTAACACCAATGGTACGACCCATATTCACATCGAAACTATCGTATTGCCAGCTGGCATTATCAAAACGGCTGAACATACCACCATGACCGGCACCAGTCATTGTGGCATTTTTCAGTAGCACCAGTTTGCTGTAGTGACTCTGCAAGGGAGCAGACATTACTGGCAGAGTGCTGCCTGACGGGAACCACTTGTCAGGATGACAACCACCACCTGAAAACACCAGGAAAGATTTAGTCGGCGTGCCGGATTGAGCCTCGGTCACACGGCTCATCATGACACCGGCG
>CAMLML010000048.1 GCA_946481095.1 uncultured Cellvibrio sp. | reverse complement strand
GATAAATTTACGGTCATTAAAAACAATCAGGTGTTTAGGCAATATCAATTACAGGATAACCATTCAACGTCCGCTGAATGGTTATTGATTTGTGTTAAATCACATCAGATTGAATCGGCTAAAGAAACCATTTTATCGAGAATAAATCCGAATACAAAAATTGCCATTATTCAAAATGGTTTGAGCCATATCGAGAATATGAATGCGATTGGCGTATTTGATAATTTACTTGAAGTCATGATTGATTTGCCAGCAACGCGTGTTAATCCCACTCAAGTCATATGGCATGAAAGAGCAATAACTTTTGTACAGAACAGTTCGTTAGGGCAAGAATTTTCCGCGTTGTTCGACGGAAGTTTTCTCACCGCCAACACTACGCCGGATATCAAAACAAAACTCTGGCGAAAGCTTTGCATCAATGCCCCTTCAGGCGCGATTTTGTGTTTGACCGGTCGTCCCATGAGTGTATTTCACGAGTCAGGAATTGCTGATATTGGTCGTGGGATTCTTCAGGAGGTGATTAATGTCGGGCGCAAAGAAGGCGCGATCCTGGGCGATGAAATTATCGAAGAACAAATGACTGATTTTTTAAATGCCAATCCTGATTCAACCAATTCCATGTTTGAAGATTATAAAGCAGGATTAACAACTGAATGGCAAGCACGCAACGCAGTTGTGGTTAAGCTTGGAAAAAAACACGGTGTGCCTACACCCATTTCAGATTTGTTAGTGCCGTTATTGGCTGCTCAAAAACGAATTTAATTATGATTTTTGCATCACCAGCATTCACTTATGTATCTACTGAAATATCTGACGGGTTATCCATCCGAAACCCTGCGGCAAACACAAAAAATAATTGATGAAGGTCGGTTAGGCGAGCTTCTATTAAGTCGCTACCCCGAGCCTCATGCTATTCGCACCGACAAGCAGTTGTATAACTACACCATGAATCTCAAAAGCCGATATTTGGGAAAATCCCAACCACTAAACCGCGTTAGCTACGATTCAAAAATAAAAGTTATCCAACACGCACTTGGGCAACATCATTACATCACAAAAGCTCACGGCAATAAAACCAAAACGATAAACGAAATAAAAATTGCAAGCGTCTTTAAAAATGGGCCAGAAGCCTTTCTAAAAATGATCACCACCCACGAACTTGCCCACTTCCAGGAAAAAGAACACAACAAACGCTTTTACCAACTTTGCCAACATATGGAGCCGCAATATCATCAATACGAATTTGATACGCGTTTGTATTTAACTTATTTGGATTTGTTTGGGGAACTTTATGAGTAGGTTGGGGTGTAAACCGGTGTAAACCCCAACGGTTTTTGGAGAGTTATTGATTCGGATTTTTGGAGGAAGGTTTGAGCTGATCGAAATTAAATCCCGCCGTCCCGCCTTATGTTAAATGCCTTTTAGTATTATGTTTTCGCCAGACGACGTAGAGTTATTTTATACCTTTGAATGTAATCATCAGGTGTAATTTCAGTGCCATAAAATTGTGCAGAGTCTACACCATCATCTACGGTAAGACGTGCTTGTTTACGAATAGATTTAATCAAATTTTTTCCAACAGAACGCCCAGGCCACCAAGGTACGTTTGCTACCTTTTCCTTTATTAATGTCTTCTCTCGTCTGAACCAACCTTTTTTTTCTTCTCGATTCTTAATTAGGTCAGCTGTGTTACCCTTATGTTCTACAGTAATCCCATGGCTTCTTAGCACTCGTTCGAGTTCAGCATAAGACAACGATCGTTCGCCCTTTTCTATATTTCTAGTTTTCTTTCTTATCCATTCAGTCATCGCCTTAACTTCCGAGTCTGATTGATCGCAGGATCTTGATCTGGATTTATTTGCAAATTCATGTTTTGCAACATTTAGCATAAAAGTATACAGAACACTTTGTGTCGCTTTGTCAGTGAACGTAATTCCGTTTTTATCTAAGTGACATATTAGGGAAACTAATGCGGTTCTCTTGTTGCCATTGTGAAGCGAATGGTTACTACAAATTCCATAACAAAGGGTTGCAGCATTGGCGATGGGGTCCGCATATTTTAGTATGCCATTAAATCCAGCAAATTGACGTGAAACGGCAGACTCAAGTAATCCCATATCTTTTATGCCTGGAGGTGAAATAGGATCTTCCGATTTTTCTGCATCAACGGTCAATCTTTCGTGAATATAAATAATTTCTTCACAGCTTAACGTTTTTAAATTATTCAATAAATAACTCCATAGTTAATCGATACCTAAAGAGACTGTACAAAAACTACAGTCAATTTTAGTTATTGAAGTTTTCTCCAAAAGCATTCGTTTGTACAGTGCTCTTATAATAATTAGAAGCAGAGTAAAATTAACTTCGAGGCACAAAGCTGACTCTACCTCGAAATTAAATTCAAGTCTATTGCACCAGATTACAGACGCTGGATACTTTCGGGTTGGTGGAGATGCTACGAGGAAGTAGGGGGGATTGGATTCTTTAAAAAGCAACCCGCATTACGCTTTGCTTCATACGGGCTACGGTTGGGGATTTTTAGTGGGTTTCGCTGTTGATCCAGAACGGGAAGGGGTCTTTTAGGGTTTTCCAATAGGATTGACCCTGGAGTAATTCGTCATCATTTAATAAACATTTATCCAATTCAGCAGTGATGATTTCGGGTTTGATGTTTTGGCCGATGAATACCAACTCTTGTCGCATATCGCCAAAAGGTTCTACCCATTTTTCCATAATGTATTGCACTTGTTCTTCATCATCGGGCCAGTTTTCTTTTGGGATGGCTTTCCAAAACATTCCGGCGGCGCCGTGTTGGGCTATGCCACCGGCTTGGCTCCATTGGCCTGCCCATTGCGGGCGTGAAGCTAACCAGAAGAAACCTTTTGAGCGTAATAGTTTTCCATTTTCTGCTCGAGTGAAATCAAATGCATTGGAAAAAAATTGATAGAGTTTTTCTGGATGAAAAGGGCGGCGGGCGTGATAAGCAAAACTACTGATGCCGTATTCTTCAGTTTCCGGCATATGCTGGCCGCGCATTTCTTTTAACCAGCCGGGAGATTGTTGGGCTTTTTCGAAATTATATTTGTTGGTGTTGATAATTTTCTGTAGCGGAATATTGCCGCGCACCATTGGTATGATGTCGGCTTCGGGGTTTAAGTTTTGCAATATGGCTAATAATTCCTGCAGTTCTTCCGCAGAAATCAAATCAGTTTTGTTGACAAGTAACACATCACAGAATTCAATTTGATCCACCAATAAATCCGCCACATTGCGTTCGTCTTCTTCACCTAAACTTTCACCGGCTTCTTGCAGTGATTCTGCGGTGAAATAATCGCGCAGAAAATTTACTGCATCCACCACTGTCACCATGGTGTCGAGTTGTGCAACTTGCGACAGGCTTTGCCCGTTTTCATCTTCAAAGGTAAAAGTTTCGGCGATGGGCAGAGGTTCAGAAATGCCGGTGGATTCAATTACCAAATAATCGAATTTACCTTCGCGTGCTAATTGATTTATTTCAATCAATAAATCTTCGCGCAGTGTGCAACAAATACAACCGTTGCTCATTTCAACCAGTTTTTCTTCAGCACGATTGAGATGTACCTGATTTTGCACAAGAGCAACATCAATATTCACTTCACTCATATCATTCACAATCACCGCGACTCGCAAATTGTCGCGATTATTTAAAATGTGATTGAGCAGGGTGGTTTTGCCGGCGCCTAAAAAGCCGGAGAGGACGGTGACGGGGAGTTTTTTCATATTGGTGTTTCTCTTGAGAACTTTCACCCCCTCCTAACCCCCTCGGTAACCGCTCCCTGCGTTACTCTACCTCCTGCTTCCATGCAGTCGTTGCCAGTGGGAGGGACAGTTCCCCACTTTGAAAAAGGGGGGTTAGGGGGGATTTAAAATGGTTAAAATTTTCTGAGATTTAAAATCCCTCCCCCGCCTTCCTTTTTCAAAGGGAGGAGCTAAATCCCCTCTCCCTTTGGGACAGGGCTAGGGTGAGGGCATTAATCAAAACCGCCCACTAATCCCCACCGCAATATTGCGCGCAGGTAACGGCGCTTTATCTTTTAAAAATGAACTGTGTACACGCGCGTATTCGTCTGTGAGGTTGTAGCCTTTCACAAATAATTGAACATCAGGCATAAACGAATAACTCACAATCATATCCAATGTGGAATAACTGTCGGTTGCGGTTTCCAATTCGGTAATGCGATTTTGAGTTGCGTAATATTGCGCTGTTAATTGAACGCGCCATTGATTTTTTTCGTACTCACCGGAAATGCTATAACGTCTGGGTGGAATTCTGGGTAAGTGAGAAGATTCATCAACTTCAGCACGAGTAGAATCGGTTTTGAAGGTCAATTCAAAATCGGGATTTATTTTCCAAACAGCTTCTGCTTCATATCCCCATAAATCCACATCAGCGGCTTGATAGATAAACACAGGCATTTCCGTCTCTTCTTCATGTTCGTCTTCACCTTCGTGATCATGATCATGATGATGTTCCAGTTCTTTGACGTAACCTGTGTTATTCAAATAATAAAAATTATCGACCTGATTAAAAAATGCATTGAGGACAAAACCAAAATTGCCAGAATGTTTACGTAATGAAAGATCCAGATTGTTGGATTTTTCCAATTCGATATCACTTTCATTCAACGCAAAATAGAATTCGTCGTGTTCATTAGTGCGAATATCCATCAGATAACCCACTTCGTACAAGCCGCTGCCAATATGGGGGCCGAAAGAAAACAGTTCTGATGCAGCCGGTGAACGTTGTGCGTGAGTAAGCGATATTGCGGTGTTATAGCCAGGCGTAAAATCCCATACAGCACCCGTTGAAAGACTGACAGGTGTTGATTCGTGATCGACGGAAAATACACTCAATACTTTTTCTGCTGCATCTGGATCATTAAGATCGGCCTGAAAGTTTTCAGCAGAGACATTCACTTGTTCTATGCGTCCGCTGACTTGCAATAAAACCGAATCAATATGTCTTTCTTCCATAAATCCTAACGCGAAAGTTTCAGTGACACTTGGTGGTGTAAAAGCTTCTTCGCCGACGGCTTCAAAATCGCTGTGTTTGTAGTGGAAACTCAGAGCGCCGCGCCAATCGGAAATCGCGTGGTGAAAAACTTCCCAGCGCAGTTCACTGGTTTCATTTTTGAAAGTGGTGCCCACTTCGTCGCCTTCAATTTCAGCGTGTTCATAATCGGTGTAACCAGCACTGAAACCGGTTGAACTAAACCAATTGGAATTTAAATCGGTTTTGCCTTGAAGTTGCAAACGATCCTGTGTGATGTCGGCATAAACATCAATTAATTCTTCTCCGTGCGCATGACCTGGAATGCCATATTGACGATCAATATGTCCAATGGATGCACCGATAAATCCATTTTCACCTAAATAGCTGCCACCAATATTGCCGCCTGATGCTTCAGTCCAGGAATTCGCTAGCCGACCATCATCATGTTCTTCTTCCTCTTCATGATCATGTTCTGCTTCTGCGGGGCCGGGAATTTTGTAATTATCAGCATCGCGCCAAAAACCATCGGCGTGTAAACCAAAATTTCCAAAACCTGTATTGCCGGATGCAGAAATTAATTTGTCATCCGCAACCGATTGATTTTCCAATCGCCACTCACCGTAAGTGTCTGTGCCTTTAGGAATACGATCATCCACCACATTCACCACACCACCGATTGCACCACTGCCATAAAATAAAGTGGCAGGGCCGCGCAAAACTTCTACCTGTTGTGCATAAGAAGTTTCAGTTGAAACCGCATGATCAGGGCCAACACGTGATGCGTCACTTGTATCCAATCCATTTTGTGTAATCAACACGCGGGGGCCATCGAGCCCACGAATAATCGGGCTGGCAGAATTGCTGCTGAAATAACTGGAGTGAATGCCCACTTCATATTTTAACGTTTCGCCAAGGCTGGAAGATTGCTGATCGCGCAATTCATCTACTGTGATGACATTGACAGGGTGTGCTGATTCCAAATTGGATGAATGCAGTGGCAGGCCAATCACATTAACTGTTTCAATGACACTGGTTTTAAGTACAAAATTTTGTGAGCTTCCGGGGCGAACATGGAAGCTGCCATGCGCAAAATTATCTGCTTCAATATGCAGTTCAATTTCTTTGCTCCTTGCTTTAGGGATATTAAATTCGCCGTTTTCGTTGGTTTTGGTTCGTAATTGAGTGCCCACCACTTCAATACTGGCATCGGCTACGGGATTGCCTTGTTCATCAAGCACAACTCCCTGAACCTGGGCCAATAAATGGGAAGACAGCCCCAGAATAGCGAGTGATAAAAGGGTTTTTTGCATGGTCATATCTCAATCAGTTCTGTTATTTTGAAATGATATAACATATCATTTGCAAAGAGCAAGCGTTAAAAAGGATTGGTTCAGGCTTTTGAGCCAGCGTGGTAAATTGTCACCCGGGCATATCAAATCAATATTGATTCATACAACGATTTCCAGGAATTTTATGAATATCGATAAAGTCATTCAGCGTGCAACGGCTTCCTGTGAAAAAACCGGCAGTAAATTGACTGAAAAACGCAAACGGGTTTTTGTATGTTTGCTGAAAGCTAAAAAACCTTTATCTGCTTATGAAATTGCTGATTCGGTTCGCTCTGAATACGAAGAAACCGTTCCTGCCATGTCGGTTTATCGAATGCTGGATTTTTTGGAGCAGGAAAATCTGGTGCACAAATTAAAATCCACGAATAAATTTGTTGCCTGTTCTCATATCGCTTGCGACCACGTGCACGAAGTGCCCCAGTTTTTAATTTGTGATAACTGTGGAAGTGTGAAAGAAATAGGCATCAAGCGCGAGATTATGGATGCATTAACCAATAGTGTTGAAGGTGCCGGATACCAATTGCAAAGCCCGCAATTGGAATTACATTGTTTGTGTCAGGCTTGTTCACGTTGATTGATAAGATCTATTACAAAATAATGGCGCCTGGGTTAACATCGCCTACCGCAAAATATTGATCTTATAAGAATGCGGACTTTCGGCACAGGTTTCGGTTAGTTGTTATCGCCCGTGTATGTGGCAGAAGTTTTATAACTGAGATAAATCCATGAAAATTACTTTTTTGTTTGCACTCGGTGCCGGACTGATTTTATCCGGCTGTGGGGGTTCTTCGGGATCATCCAATTCAAACTCTTCGACTCCTGCATCCAGTGTTTCTGTTGTTAGCAGTAGTCATTCATCCAGCAATTCAACAAGCAGTTCTGTTTCCAACAGTTCAAATTCCAGTTCTAATTCAATTAGTTCTGTATCAAGCAGCAGTTATGTGTCAAGCAGTCTCTCAATGTCGAGTAGTTCAACACTGAGCAACTCTTCAAGTTCGAATTCGAGTAATTCAGATGCACCTTTGTTAGCGCAAACCAACAACCCGATTAATACAGTGTTAAATAATTACAAAAGTTGGTTAAGTTCTACAGGCGATGCTGCTGCCAAACTAACCGCAGACAAACTACGTGCGGACAATATGATCACCTGGCAAATGCCTCACGGTGGTTTTTATAAATTTGCTGTGACCAAGTATGATTCCCCCTGGAATGGTTCCGCTGCGCGTTCCGAGTGGACGGGAGCGAACGGTGTTGAACTGGGAACCATCGATAACAATGCAACTGTCAGTGAAATTTTATTTTTGGCAGATGTTTACCAGCGTAGTGGTGTAACGGCTTATCGCGATGCGGCGCGTAATGCACTCGATTTTTTGTTGAAAATGCAATATTCATCGGGCGGATGGCCACAAGTGTATCCAGCGCGTACAGGTACTATTTATTCCAATTATGTCACTTTTAACGATAATGCTATGGCGCGTGTACTGACGTTGTTGGATCAAGCCGGCAAATCGATTGCGCCCCTCAATGGCGATTTATTTACCAGCACCCAGTTGTCATCCATCAATACAGCCTTGGAGTCTGCGGTTGAATACATACTGGCCTCACAAATAGTGCAGAACAATGTAAAAACTGTTTGGTGCGCGCAGCATGATCCGGTGACTTATGCTCCGCTCGGCGCTCGCTCTTATGAGTTGCCATCCAAAAGCGGTAAAGAATCTGTATTGGTGGTCGCATTTTTAATGTCACGTCCACAAACTCCTGAAATCGAGCAGGCTGTGAAAGCTGCATTAGCCTGGTTTCGCAGTGACAGTGTAAAAGTTGCGGACACGGCTTATGTCAAACGAGCCAGTGGTAGCACTGACGATACCTATAACCCGATACAATCCAAATCCGGTTCTACTATGTGGTATCGATTTTATGATTTGGATACCGATACAGGATTTTTTAGTGGTCGGTTACCAACAGATAGTCCTCCTGGAAACGGTAAGCAATACGACATAATGGCTATTGAGCCTGAGCGTCGATATGGTTACGAGTGGGGTGGTAACTATGCGGGCAGCTTGCTCAGTTATGCGGTTAGTGTTGGCTATTAATTGCAGCGTATAGATTTTTATTGTAAAAACCAAAAACCTGTCGCAATTGTGCGATGGGTTTTTTAATTTTTTATTCTGCAGTGTTGTCTGTTTTAATCAACCGCGATTTTTGTTTTTCTGTCATCAGTGTAACCAATGGCGACAGGCGTTTTATTAATTGATTCATTTGGTGTTCGGTAATATCAACTTCACCTTTGCTGATAGCATCAAGCAAATTATCAATCGACAACAGTTGTGTTTTCTCATCCGTGTTGGAATCATCAAGTTTTAATAATTGAACTTCACCTTGTCCTACTTTATTGGCGTTGAGCAGTGCTTGTTCAGCAGCAGCAACCAAAGCGTCGGCACTGGTGGGAACACCCTTTCGAACAATTGAAATTCCTGCTGAAATGCTGACTGGGACAATTTGTTCGCCAACTTTTATTTTAAATGTTCTTATTCGTTCGCATAAACGTTTGGCCAGCATGATCACGCCTTCGGTTTTGGCCATGGGCAAAATCACCAGAAATTTATCCAGGCCATAGCGCCCAACACTATCTTCCTTGCGAATTGCGCTTAGTAAACTATTGGCAGTTTGCTGGATAATGCTGTTGCAAATTTTATCGCCGACACGATCATGCAAGGTTTTAAAATCATCCAACTCAAAAAGCACAACGGCCATATTTTCGGCATGTCGATTGATAAAAGAGACATCTTTATCCAATTGTTTTTTCAAGCCATTGTGATTTAAGGTGGCGGTCAGTAAATCAATATCGACATTTTTTTGTAATACTTCTTTATCACGACGATAACTGGTATGGGCTTCTGCCCTTGCCAGAATTTCAGTAGGGTTAAACGGTTTGGTTATAAAATCAGTTGCACCTAATTCAAATACTCTTTTTTTAACATCCTCTTCTTCGGCTGCACCTGTAATCACAATTACCGGTTGATGACGAATACCTTCATTTTCAGATTGCCTTATACGTTGAATAAGTCCATAACCATCGAGTAATGGCATTCCCAAATCGGTAAATACCATTTGAATGCTGTCGTCTTCACAAATTTTTTGCCAGGCTTCTTCACCATTCTCCGCAATAACCAAATCAAATTTAACGGACAATATTCTGGATATGGTAACCCTGACGATTTTGGAATCGTCTACAAGTAATATCCTGGCTTTTGGTAACTCTGCGGTTACGGGTACTAGAGTCATCTGGGTTCAACTTATGGGGGTAGATTGTCTGCTAATAACTATAGTGGATATGAAAAAAATATCCTCAAGATTGCAGCGAAATGCGCCATGCCCAGTGTTTCTATTGGGAATAATCGGGTAATTTTACATGGCAAGACAGTCAGTGGTTTTATGTTTACAACAATCAAGAGGTGCGTCATGCCATTAACCAGAAAGCAATTAGCTGAAAAATCGAATGCAGGTTGGGCGAGTAAGGATGTAAGGGGATTATTCAGTAGCAAATCTGAATTTGAACAATTTTTGCTGACAGAGCTGGGGGATCGTAAAAAATTTCCTGTTATCCGTTATTCCCCAAACACTTCAGGTACGCCCACCATTGTATGGTTTTCTTTGGGCGGAGTTAATCAACCGGGCCTTGATCCTGGTGCCAGCTATATCAAAAAGGTGTTGATTAATTACACCGGCAAACGTGTGGATGATTATGCGAACGCCAATCGTGCTTGCGGTTATACATCGACGCCGAAAAACTGTGTCTGGCATCATTTTCACGATTACGATCATAGTGTAAAACAGGGCACTATGTATTTGATGAAGGATGAAGATCATCAAACTTATCATTGGGGCGGTGTATCGCAATATTGTTATGCAAATGATTGCACATATGGATAATGACATTATTCAGTCCCATGATGAGTTTTTATCAATCCATCTAACACAGTAATAATGCCAGTGAGCGTCAGGCATGATAGCGAGAAAAAAAATCAGGGATTTAAAAATGGATAGTGCAATCAAAATTTTTCATATTTTATTTCTCTCATTAATACTTTGCTCCTGTGCAGCAGGTTTCCGTGAACACAAATACGGTCAGGGATATGTGCTGTTACATATTGCGGGTGAAAGGTATAGGGTTGAATATTTTGCCAAATCAAAAAGGGATGCTGCTGCCTATTGGCAGCAGACTTATGAACACTTGTGTCAGGGTAAGGGGAAAATTATTTATCAACTGGGCGAAGTCGTGCAGCGTGATATGTACACGCCAATAATGGGGCAGTCAGTCAACATAGGTCGGCAACAGTTTCATCATATAGGCGAAGTAGAATGTCAGAGAAGGGATTCAAATTCGTTAAAAATAACACAGTCACCCTGGCGTGAATTTAATGAGCACACCAAACAACCAGGCCCGGTTAGTGAGGAATATATCCTCAGAAAACTCAATGTTTACATCAATCATTTCAGTAATCTTAAACCTGAAAAACCTTACGAACAAATTGCCAAAATTTGGGGTAAGCCATCACAAACCAAAATTTTGGGTTCAGAAAAATTTTATGTTTGGAACAAAGGTGGTTCTGATAGTGTTGCCAGTCAGTTTTTATTGGTGGAAGAAAATAAATGCCTGAAAGCTGCCATGATTATCCCTTTCTACAGCGGTTATTTGCTGGCTGCTTTGGAAAAAAGTAATAAGCTGACCAAGCTGGATTATCAGGAGATAATGACATCAGGTTTGATCCCCACTTATTTTTTAACGAATTCAACGTGCAAGTAAATCATTTAAACAACAGAATAAAAAACCGGGTATGAACCCGGTTTTTTTATTGATGCATTGATAACAATTACTGACAGCTGATTGGTCGTGCTGCAATAGTTGCTGTGCGACCTGCAGTGTAAGGCGAATTATATGGAGCTTTTCCACCTTTTCCTGCAGTTGCAAATACGTAATCAGCCAAATCTTTTCCTGCTGCAAAACGGTTTGCATTAATCGTTGCTTGGGATGCAGAACTGTATAGCGCATTCATATCCGGTGTTGAGCCGTAGCTGGCTGATAAATCACTTCCAGTACCTTGCAGCTGACAATTACCATCACCTGCCCATACATAACTGCCCGTGATTTTCAGGCCACCATTTTCATAGGCTGAGTCAACCAGATTGCCTGCCCAATAAGTGATGTCATCGCCTTCACTGTTACTGATGTTGTTAACGACCATATTGTTTTCAAACAACAAGCGACCGCCCACACGGATACTCATCAAGTCTTTGCGATAACCGTAGAAGACATTGTTGAACATGTGGCTTTGGCCATGGCGTAACAAAGGTACGCGACGCATGGTGTTGCCCAGGATTGAGTAGTCCGCGTCAGTTGTCACAAAAGCATTGTTGTGAATGGTGGTTTTGATTTGGGTATCGATGGTGTGGCTGTCACTGGAGCCGTGTAACGCGGCACGTTTGACGTTTTTCACCAGATTGAACGATACCGTAATGTCGTAAGCACCCACTTTCACATCAAATGCAGAGTCACCTGTGGTGTCGAAGGTGTTCTGGTGAATCCAGATATCGTGTGAAGCGCCGGTTGAGCGGATCATATCGGGGTCAAGACCATGATCTTCCACATGGCCTGCGCCACGGAATTCCATATTGGTGATGATTACGTTTTGTGAAACATGAGTACTTGCACCACTGTCATCAGCACCAATTTTTAAACCATTGAAGTAGAAGTAGGCCTTGCTACCACGACCGTCAATGGTGGTGTTGTTCATGATCATTTTGTTGCGAATGGCCAGGTTGGCATTATTCAATTTGCTGTTGAAGAAAGTTGCTGCACAGCTTGCACTGGACACCCCTTTGGCTGCACACCATGTGGTATGGCTCAGGCATTGTGCCTGGGTGGCTCCATCAAGAGCACTCAACACAGCAGCGTCACCACAGTTCAAACGATACATGGCGATATCGGTTTCTGATGCAAAGTCATCTTTATCAAACACAATCCAGTTGTAGGCATCAGTACTGATAGCATCGAGAATTTGTTGTTCGATAGAAACGCCGGTATTTTTCTTGATCACAATCAGGTTGCTGCCGCCAGCAGGGTTGTAACCACCGGTTGCTTTCTCACCAAAACCGACCGCTTTACCCAGTGAGTTGTACAAACAAGCAACAATCTCCTGGTCTGTTTGCAGTGCGGATTCACGCCAGTTGACGCTGGAATCGTTGATCAGTTGTTGACAAGCAGTGGTGTTGGATACCGAACTTGAGCTACTGGATCTTGAAGAAGAACTCAAGCTTGAACTGCTGGATCGTGAAGAACTGATACTGGAGCTTGAACTTGAACGTGATGAACTGGAACTCGAGTTTGAACTGGAACGAGATGAGCTCAGGCTTGAAACCGAGCTTGAGCGTGATGAGCTGCTGATGCTTGAACTCACGCTTGAGCTGGATTGTGAAGAGCTGACACTTGAACTTGAGCTAATGCCACAACTATTGATCAAACCGCCACCATAAGGTTGTGGTTGGGATGCGCAAGTGGTGTTGCCTATACAGCTTTTGCCATTTTCCCATCCCCAACCTTCAGATTGGTTGACACATGAAGGGTAGGTCGTTCCCCACCAGTTACATTGGGTGGCACAGTTGTTGGCAGACGACAGGCTGGATGAACTGATTGAGCTGGAGCGACTGGATGAACTCAATGAGCTTGAACGGCTTGAAGAGCTGATCGAGCTTGAACGACTGGATGAGCTCAATGAACTGGAACGACTTGAAGAACTCAACGAGCTTGATCTGCTGGAAGAGCTGATTGAGCTGGAAATACTGGAAGAAGCCAAAGAGCTTGAACTGACGACCACTGAGCCTGAATAAGTCTCGAATTCCGCAACAGCAGGTGTTGAACTTGCGCTCACAATATTGAAATTCAATTTTGTAGTAGAAACGCTTGCAAAATTAATAGTGCCAACACTTGAGCCGCTGGCCAGTAACGCACCTGTACTGTTGTCGGTCAAAGTCCAGCTGGTAATTCTGCCTTCGAAGCCGGAAGCTTCACGAATCACAACAGAACTGACAGTTTTTGCGCTGCTCCACTTAACAGAAACACGACCTGTAGTACCACTGGGTGACCAGTAGGTGCTCAGGTTGCCATCGATCACATTGCCGTAGCTACCCGCACCTTTGGATGTACCATCAGCACCTGCACCTATAGACAGGTTGGTACCTGATGGAACAGAAACTGAACTGGCAACACTTGAACTTCTTGATGAAGCCACAGAAGTGCTGGAGCTGGAGCGGCTTGATGATACCAGGGAGCTGGATCTTGAAGAACTCACAGCAGTGGAAGCAGAAGATGAAGTTACCGAGCAGGTACCATCAGATGTCAACAGCCCTTTACCGGAACCTGCTGTCGCCATCACTATTTGGGGAACACAGGCCGCTGAATCCAGCTTGTAAGAGTAGGGGATGTTAATAGATGTAGTGGATACAACATCGGGGCCAGCAGGGAATTCATCTGCTGCAGTTACCCAGGTCACATTGTTACCAAAGATATTACCGCTGACATCCCAGTAACCCATATCAGTCGTGTAAAAAGTACCTATCGGGTTGCGGGAATTTTCGAAATAGTTGTTTTGTGCTTTGATTTTGCCACCAATACGGGGGTTCATGCCGGTTGAGCGGATCCCATCGTAATAGTTGTTATAGGCATGCGCTGTACCATGGCGTAACAAGGGTAAGCGCGAATTCATATTTTTGTAGTAGTTATGGTGGAAGGTGACAAAAGTATTGGTGTCATCGCTGTCGCTTGAACCCATCAAGCCACCACGGTCAGAATCGTGGTAGTAGGTATAAGACACAGTCACATATTGGGTTGTTGCTTTCATATCCAACAGTGAGTCATAACCATCACTTTCACCGCCGGAAGCTTCGAGTTCGCAGTGGTCAACCCAGACATTGAATACATTGGACTCCATACCAATTGCGTCACCGCCGTTGGAAGTAGGTGAACCGGATTTCTTTACATTTTTGATGTGCAGATTTTGCAGAATGATGTTGGATGTATCGCGCAGGTGTATACCAATCTGGTCAAACACGGCTGCATTACCAACACCAATCAAGGAAATATTTTTAACCCCTTTGAACTGGATTTCTTCTGCGGTAGTGTCACAGCTGCCTGAAGCTTTGGTTGTGTTCCCGTGATTTATCGTACCCGTCACATAAATGATCAAGGGTGTGTCATCAGTAGCACGATTACACATAGCCTGGTTGATTTCTGTACCGGTGCTGGCATAAACCACCTGGCCTCCGGCACCACCTGTTGTACCACCATTGAGGGTCGCATAACCTTCAACCGCAGCATGTGCGGAGCCAAAAGCCAATAGGCTCCCTGCTACCGTCGCCTGAATCCAGCGAGTAGGGGAAATAGTCATGTTCAATACCTTTAAGGTTATTGTGTGGGTGAGCTGCCGTACTCACGCCTGAATTATCGAATCAAAGCATTGAGTGTGTGTTGAATAAGAGGCTTTGTTCGCGTTGATTTTTCTGACCATTATTTTTTTTATCCTCTCAAACTATTTTGTTTGAGATGTATTTTGAATTATCACTTCAAAACACATAGTTACCGAGTCTAAAGACTAGCAGTTTCAATGTAAAGCCAGCTGTTCGCGCTAACATGAAAGCTGTGCAGGGAGTCTCAAAAAAATGTGTATTTCAATATCAGAAATTTGTCTTATTAGCAGATAACTTTGCTGCAATTTGAGCCACTCTTGTACCAAGTGATACACAAAGTTTTATTTCGTCTTCTGTCAGTAGATCAGGCTTTTCTCCCGTTGCCCAATGTGATGCGCCGTAAGGTGTTCCACCCGATCTTGTTGAATGTAAGCATGACTCGGAATAAGGAATTCCTGTGATCAACATTCCCTGATGCAAAAGTGGCAACATCATCGAAAGCAAGGTGCTTTCCTGTCCACCATGCAGTGTGGATGTTGACGTAAAAACAGCAGCCGGTTTACCAATCAAATCGCCATTCATCCAATGGCTGCTGGTTGAGTCCAGAAAATATTTCATGGGTGCGGCCATATTGCCAAAGCGTGTAGGGCTGCCCAGTATTAATCCGGCACAGTCACGTAAATCTTCTGTAGTGCAATAAATGGCTCCGGTTTCAGGGATAGAGGGTTCAGTCGCTTCAGTGTTGGGTGATACAGAAGGTACGGTTCGTAGCCTGGCTTCCATACCATCAACCAGTTCTATACCACGGGCAATCTGCTGTGCCATCTTGAGTGTTGAACCATAACGGCTGTAGTAGAGAACCAATATGTATTGTTGCATGGCAGGCACCTTGAAAGCGGGAGGTTTATGGTAGAGTGCCGGGGATTATCCCTGCCGGGAACATAATGAACAAGTGAATGGAGATGGTTTTGTTTTCCAATTTAAAAACACTATTCCCCTGGTTTGGAAAATTGTGTACTGCCTGTATTTGGCTCAGAGGTTTTTTGTGGTTTGGTTATCAACATTTTGATTCCAGCAAATGCCTGACAAGTGCAGCTGCACTGACATACGTTTCTCTATTTGCAATAGTACCTTTGATTACAGTCACCTATGTTGCTTTCTCCTTTTTTCCCAGTTACCAATCATTGGGATTACAGGTTGAGGAATTTCTTTTCAGTCACTTTTTACCCGACACCAGTGCGGATCTGGTGAAATACCTTAAAACATTTGCCAATCAAGCCAAAAATCTCACCTGGATAGGTGTTATTTTTCTGGTGTTTTCAGTGCAAATGATGATCAAAAATATTGAAGATAATTTGAATGTGATCTGGGGAGTTAAGCGCCGTCCCCGGGGATTTATAAAATTAATTATCTATTGGCTGGTGCTCAGTATCGGACCTTTATTATTGGGGGCGACACTGGCGATGAGCACTTATGTTTTTTCATTGCAGTTGTTCGGTAATATCTCTGAATACAAAGCCATTAAGACCTTGTTGGGAGCCGCTCCATTTTTCCTGACCTGGCTGGCATTTACCATTTTATTTGTGGCGCTGCCCAACAGTCGTGTGACTTTGTGGCACGGTGTAGTGGGTGCAGGTATTACCACCCTTTTTTTTCATGGATTAAAAGCTATTTTTGCCTGGGTAGTGACCTATTCGTCCTATGGTTTGGTTTATGGTGCTTTTGCCGCTATCCCCCTGTTTTTATTGTGGATAAATCTTACCTGGGCAATCATTTTAGGTGGTGCAGTACTGGTTTACAGCATTGAAAATTATCGCCATCCTGCAACGGATCCGGTCAATGCAGAAAAAAAATCTCCGGGTTAAAAATCCCTGTCTATACTCTGGGGAACAGCAAAAAAATTAACCTTGACCAGACACTTCCAGCATATGGCAATACCCCTGTTGATTTGTGATGATTCATCCATGGCTCGCAAGCAGGTTGCACGTTCTTTACCTGAAGGATGGGATGTTGATATCACCTATGCGACCAACGGAATGGAAGGTATTCAGGCTATTCGTGATGGCAAAGGTGAAATGGTATTTCTGGATCTCACTATGCCGGACATGGATGGTTATCAAGTATTGGAAGCAGTTAAAAAAGAAGGATTGAATGCAATGATTATTGTTATTTCCGGCGATATTCAACCCACCGCTCATCAACGTGTCACCCAATTGGGTGCGATGGATTTTATCCAAAAACCTGTCAACCCCGAAAAATTGGCTGAAACACTTAAAAAGTTTGGTTTGATTTAATTTCACTTCTGCGCTTAGATGATCGCTGTTCAATTCATCGAATAAATAGCGAGTCTCTTCTGTGTTTTCACTTTCAAAATTCGGTCAAAAAATTTGTGATCAGTCCGGCATAGTCACCTTGATGGATGATCTCGGTGATGCTTTGCGAACTAATCCGGAAATGATTTTTATGGGGGGTGGCAATCCAGCAATCATTCCAGAAGTACAATCTGCATTTGCAAACGCATTATCAGAAACCTTATCGAACCCTGTTTTATCAGAAGAGTTTTTAGGTGTGTACCAACCACCTCAAGGTGATGCCGGTTTGTTGGATGACCTTGCTGAATTATTTCAGAATGAATATCACTGGCCGATTACCAAAGCCAATATTGCATTAGCGAATGGTAGCCAATCCGCATTTTTTGTTTTGTTTAATTTATTTGCAGGTGAATTTTCTGATCAATCGTTCAAACAAATACAGTTTCCTCTTGCACCGGAATATTTGGGTTATAACGATTTGGGAATTACAGCCAATTTTTTTACAGCAACCAAACCGTCAATTGAAATTCTGGAAAACAATTTTTTTAAATACCATGTTGATTTTTCAGCACTGAAGGTTACCGCATCAACGGGTGCATTATGTATTTCCCGGCCAACCAATCCCACTGGAAATGTGATTAGTGATGAGGAACTGATGCAGCTGGATGAGCTTGCCAAAACGCATCAAATACCGTTAATTATTGATGGTGCATACGGCACACCCTTTCCCAATATTATTTTTTCAAAGGCTAATCCTTTGTGGAATGACAATATTATTTTGGTACTCAGTCTTTCCAAACTGGGTTTGCCTGGTGCCAGAACAGGGATTGTGATTGCGAACCCCGAGGTGATTACAGCTTTTGCAAAAGCCAACACTATTTTAAGCTTGGCAACGGGAAATATGGGGCCCTCCATTTTGCGAGGCTTATTAAAAACAGGGCAACTTTTGTCACTTAGCAAAGAAGCTATAGCACCTTTTTATCAGCAACGAATGCAGCAAGCCGTTGCATGTTTTCAGCAAGCTTTGGCACATCTTACTTATCGAATTCATCAGCCTGAAGGTGCGATATTTTTGTGGTTATGGTTTCCTGATTTGCCTGTATCCAGTCAAACACTGTATCAGCGCTTGAAAGAGTGTGGTGTTTTGGTTGTGTCGGGGCATCATTTTTTCCCGGGGCTTGACGAGCATTGGCCTCACACACAGGAATGTATTCGCGTGACTTATTGTCAGAATATGGAAAAATTAAAACAGGGCGCTGAAATTATTGCCAGAGAAGTTGCCCGCGCCTATGCAGAAGCCGATATTCAGGTCTAAGCTTTATTGGTCATAAAAAGAAAACGAATAGAATGCGCCAAATCGATATAGTCAAACTTTACGCGCAAAAAAAATGTCTGGTTGTCGATGATATGCCGGATATTCGGGTTGCACTTTCCGGCATGCTGAAAGTATTTGGTGTGCAGGATATAGATGTTGTCGCCAATGGTGAGCAAGCCATGGAAATTTGCCGCACGACTCATTTTGATATGGTTTTGTGTGATTACAATCTTGGTTTGGGAATGGATGGCCAGCAAGTTCTTGAAGAATTACGATTTCGAAATCGGTTGAACAACACCAGTATTTTTGTCATGGTCACTGCCGAATCATCACGTGAAATGGTATTGGGAGCCTTGGAATATCGTCCGGATGATTACGTCACAAAACCCATTACGACTGCACTATTGAGAACACGTCTGGATAAAGTTGTGTTGCGACATCAGGAGTTGATTCAAATAAAACAAGCCATGGACGAAAAAGATTATGCCAAAGCTATAAGCAGTTGTGATGCGCGATTGAATGACAACACTTCTTATCGCAGTTCTTGTTTGCAAATAAAAGCAGAAATGAGTTTACGATTATTCAATTTTAAACAAGCGGAAGATATTTATCGTGGCGTATTGAATGAGCGCCCCGTTATTTGGGCCAAATTAGGCTTGGGTAAAACTCTGGTCGCAAAAAAAGAATATGACGAAGCCCAAAAAAAATTACAGGAAGTCATAGAAGCTGACCGACGTTATGTCGAAGCACACGATTTACTGGCAGACACTTATTTGGCAACGGGTGATCAGGTGAAAGCTCAGGAATCCATGCAAGAGGCTGCCAATATTTCACCGAAATCGGTTATGCGGCAGCGGCGCCTTGCAGCTCTGGCAAAACTGAATGATGATACGAGCGCACTTTTGAATGCCAGTCGTCAAGCCATACGTGTGGCTAAAAATTCCTGTTATGAATCTGAACAGGATTTTTTAAATCTCGCAAAAGAGTTGGCAGAATTAAGTGCTGATGAACCGGCAGCCATAGCTGATCAGTATGTCAAAGAAAGTTTTGAAGTACTGGGCCGATTACAAAAAAAATCTTACTTTAATACCAGTGCAGATATTCAATCCAATTCAGTGAAATCACGTGCAATGATGAATCAGAAAAAAATGGATGAAGCTAAGGGGTATTTAACCAAAGCATTGCAATTGGCCGAAACAAATAAGGAAAATATCAATGCAGAGGCACAATTGGATTTGGTAAAAACCCTGATCAAATCCGGTAACAAGGAAAAAGCCAATCAAATTTTACATGAGCTTGCAGAGAAGCATAAAGATAATATGGATGTTTTGGAAAAAGTGGATGCTATGTCGGAAAATCCCCGTAGTACCCAGGGACGTGAACGTGCAGCCTATATGACAAAAAATGGAATCGGTTTTTATGAACAAAAGCATTATCGTGAAGCCATTAAAGTATTTCGCAATGCAGTCGGTGTGTTTCCCGGTCATCTCGGCCTTAATCTTAATTTAATACAGGCTGTGGTTGCAGAAATCAAAGAGGGTGGGGACAAAAAACTTTACGAATCAATTAGCCGCAAAGCATTGCAGCGTGTGAGCAATATTGATTTGCAAGACTCGCAATATGCTCGCTATGAATATCTGCGCAAACAAATTGATGATATTTTCCCTCAATCGCGTTAACATGCGCCACCGTTACCAGAGGTCGGTAACATCAGTTCTTTAATGACCTCGCCCATTCATCCCTATCGCGAGTCATTATGTCATTTGAGCAATTATCATTATCCCCCGAAATATTAAAAGCGCTGTCCGAAAAAGGTTACTTATCTCCTACACCAATTCAACAAAAAGCCATACCGATTATTTTATCGGGGAAAGATATTTTGGCAGGTGCGCAAACCGGCACAGGAAAAACAGCAGGTTTTACTTTACCTTTATTGCATCTATTACATCAAAAGACGGTTGCCAGGTTACCTAATGGACGCAAACCGGTTCGCGCATTGATTTTAACACCGACCCGTGAATTGGCTGCGCAGGTACATGACAGTGTACGAATATATGGAAAATATTTGTCATTACGTTCACAGGTTGTATTTGGTGGAGTCAGTATTAATCCACAAATGATGCATTTACGCGCGGGTGTCGATATTTTAGTGGCAACACCAGGGCGATTGCTGGATTTAATCAAACAAAATGCAGTTGCCATTGATACAGTTGAAATTTTTGTTCTGGATGAAGCGGATCGCATGCTCGATATGGGTTTTATTCACGACATCAAAAAAGTTATGGCATTGTTACCAAAACAAAGACAAAACTTGCTTTTTTCCGCCACATTTTCAGATGAAATCAAAACACTTGCCGATAAATTATTAAATTCACCGGTATTGATTGAGGTGGCAAAACGCAATACAACATCGGAATTGGTTGAGCAGCGAGTGCATCCGGTTGATCGCAATCGCAAGCGTGAATTATTGTCACATTTAATTCGCAAGGGTGATTGGCAACAAGTATTGGTTTTTACCCGTACCAAACATGGCGCGAATAAATTGACCGAGCAATTGATTCAGGATGGAATTTCAGCAGCTGCTATTCATGGCAATAAAAGTCAGGGAGCAAGAACCAAAGCCCTGGCTGATTTTAAATCAGGAAGTATTCGTGCATTGGTTGCAACGGATGTGGCTGCCAGAGGAATTGATATTGATAAATTGCCGCATGTCGTAAATTTTGAATTACCCAATGTACCGGAAGATTATGTGCATCGTATTGGCCGCACGGGCAGGGCAGAAGCAGAAGGCGAAGCTGTATCCTTGGTCTGCGTTGATGAACAGGAATTTTTGCGTGATATTGAAAAATTAATTAAAAATCCAATTCCGAAAACCGTGATTCCCGGTTTTGAACCCGACCCAAATGCCAAAGCAGAGCCGATTAAGTTGGGTCACAGAACAACACTGGGTGGCCGTCCTGGAAAACCTGCTCCCAAACTGGGTGCAAAACCAAAAAATGGCAGCAAACCGAAAACTGCAAGCGGCGCTGGTAAATCACAAGGCTCAGGTAAATCACAAAATACCGGCAAGCCACAAACATCAAAAACCAACAGCCAGCGCAATACAAAAACATCCGAACAAAAACCACCAAAATCTTTTTCTGCCAAACCCGCAGCCAATAAATCCAAACCAAAACCCAAGCCATCAGTTCGTTGATTATTGCCAGCTTGGATTTAATTTCTTAATCACATAGGGTGATTAAGAAATTCTCACTTTTCTTAATCTATCGTAATCTGGAGAAGTCGGGCAAAGCATGGCTGGAATGGTCTTTCTGCATCGGTTACAGCTACCAGCAACCCGGCCTTCGGTTTTTCCACCGTAACACATTTCGGTCATTTCCAAGGGAAATGCTCTATCACTAATTGCATGTTGAATTATTCTTGGAGCCGCACATTGGTAATCAAAGTTTTGAATTTCTGTATCGTTTACTAATGATCCATTCCTATTAAATATTTGTCCTCTTGTCACTGCTGGTGAATAAATCATGTTGAGTGTATTACAAGCTTGAGCGAATATAGGGTCATTTGAAAATTGACCTGAATGACCGGCGTATATATTTTGAGATGCGCTGCATTTAAGAACGCCAATCATTTTCTCCTTCGGCGACTTAAACGCTGAATTTAATTTACTTGTTGCTACAAGTTCTTTTAGCTTTTGTAACAATTTATTTGCTAGTTGAAATGTTCCATTGTCAGAATCAGAATCATTTAATGTTGAATGGAGAATGTGCATTGCTGCTGGCTGACCACAAAATCTACATGAATTATTTTGAACAGTATACTTATTGTCGCTACTGAAATTTATAGTATTTACCATGCCATACATGGTTCTTGCATCGTCTAATCTGAAAAACTTCATGTTGCCTCCTGAATATATTTTTATGCTCTAAATTTTCAGCTAACTGTTTGCGAATACATAAATTTAGAAAAATAGAGAATAGCGATGTTCAGTTGCGGAAGCAATATCAGTATTATGTATAGGCAATCAGACGCAGGTTTTATTGAATGGATCTAAAATGATAAAATTTGCGCCAATGATTTGAATGGTAAAATTTAATCAATCAGTAAATAAATCACAATTTCTTTGTAATTTTTTCACTGCAAAACAATATTTCATTATGAAATTTTCAGGCTTGGTGTTCCTAACTGAAATGCTACCCTCAGTGTCACTGTTAGGCAGTAGGTGGTAATGAAAGGGACGCTCTAGCTGAAGATGGCGATTATATTCGGGAGAGATCTGCAAGAAAGAGCGTTTTTTGCAGGCATAGAAGTTAAGATGGCTATAATTTATTAAATGTAAACAACTTTTGTATCATTTATAGAAATAAATTTCTGCGACTTCATTTCTTCAACTACAGCAGCAATTTCTTGCTCAGTTAATGATTTTTGAAACAGTGAATTTATGGTGCTGCCAAGAGTTTTTAATGTTCTCGGTTTTGATGCTCCTCGCTGTTTTATATTTGCAATCACAGCGGCAGCTTTTTCTGATGGTAATTTGGAATTAGAGATTTTAACTAAAGGGATTTCGGCAACGGATTTTGCCCGAGAAGCAAAGATTTTTTTGCTTTTTAAATGCTGAATCAAAGGGTCAAAACCTGAATCTTTCGAAATTATATGGAAGTAGGCATCTGGTTCAATGGCTGCAATTTTTCCTATGTAATAGGCTATGTGGAAATCCAATGCATTACTGCCGTTACTTGATATTTTAATATATTCAGCACGGTCTCCCATTTCCTGTAATACAGAAGCAACTTCATACGTCACTTTTGTTTGGTTTGCACCAACAAACACCAAAACATGAAAATGTTCGGTATTTAATGCAGCCATATAGTCTGGCTGCACGTTTTCGTAATCTATAAGAACGTAATTTTTTCTCACCTCAGTCTCTCCAGCTGCCCCTTGCGGCGCACAATATTTTTATAATCCCATTGGATCTGCTGTGATTTTTTTAGCCAGCGTATTAAATCTTTTGTGTTTATTTGTGCGGCAGAAGTATATCTGACTTCAGCAGCTTTGAAGCTGCCTTCGTTTTGTAAGCCTTCTTCTTCAAAAGATTGGCCGCTCCAGAAAAGTAGTCGGACAGATTGTTTTAGTTTGCTGTATCCAACAATTGGGTTGCCGTCTAAAAACCAGACCGGGTGGGCGTGCCATATCTTGCTTTCGGCTTGGAGAAGATTGTTGTCAATTTCTTGCGCCAATATTTTACAGATTTCCTTATCTTCAGGCGCTTGATTGTCATTGTACTTTTCAATATCAGAATGCATTTCGAGCCTCTTCATGTGTATCCGATTAACACTAATCAAGACGCCGCTTCTTCCTGATTAATAACAGGCGTTTTATTGTTGCTCAGTTGCATTATGACGTAAGCAAGGCTGGACAAAATTAAAAATCCCCAGGTAACAGGAATCAAAGTGTTGTCATAAGCTTGGCCTATGGTGGTGCCGATTACCAGGGCAATAATTGAAGATACCGAGCCAATAATGGCAGATGCAATTCCTGCTACGTGGCCCATGGGTTCCATTGCAATAGCGTTGATGTTGCCGAAAATGAATCCGAAGCAGAAAAATATTAATCCGGCGAAAATTAAAAACATCCATAATTCAATTACAAGGAAATTATGCAGTAATAAAAATACAGCTGAAGCGGCGATCATCATTTTAACGGCAGTATTACAAATTCTTTGCATGCCCAGTTTTACTACAACAAAAGAGTTGGCCAAAGAAGAAGCGCCAAATGCCAGAGCCAGCAATCCAAAATAAACAGTGAACATTTTTCCCGTATTAAACTGTACCTGAAAGATTTGTTGAGATGAATTCAAATAGCCAATCATACTGCCAAAAAATAATCCCATACTCAGGGTATAGCCCAGTGTGACACGATTCGTCAACACTTCCTTAAAGCCTGCTGCAAAACTGGTAACAGAAAAGGCAATACGTTTTTCTTTCGGTAAACTCTCTTCCAATCTGAAAAAAATCCAGGTACAGATGATGATTGCATAAACTATATAAAAAATAAAAATGCTTCGCCAATCGGCAATTAATAAAATGCCTTGTCCAAGAGAGGGAGCTATTGCAGGTACCCCCATAAAAATCAACATCACTATCGACATTATTTTTGCCATTTGGCTGCCGGAATACTGGTCGCGAACGATCGACATAGCGGATACATAAGGTCCTGAAACGCCAAGTCCCTGAATAAAACGTCCGATTAAAATAGTGTTGAGGTCTTCGGCCAAAAAACAAATTACACTGCCAATCAAAAATAAACTGATACCTATATAGAGGATTTTCTTGCGTCCGGTAGCATCTGACAATGGGCCTGAAATTAATTGGCCTATCGCCATGCCGAGAAAAATAGCACTAATTAATAATTGGGCTTGATTGGCTTGCTCAATAGCCAGATCCTTGCGTATCACTCCCAAAGCAGGCAGCAAGGCATCAATTGATATGGCGATAACAGACATCAGAAAGGCAATTAAAATAATAAATTCTGTGGTTGAAATGCTGTAACTGGGAGTAGGTTGCGACATGGGAGATCCTGAAAGCGAGTGAATGGTTCGAATAGTCGGTTGATACAGCAGGATTTCGACATTATCCAAAAATAATGAAGGGCAATTATATATCTTAAGGCATTTTACCAAGAAGCTTTTGATTTTGGCCAAATAGGAATTTGACCTGTGCTTTCATATTCAGGAAATACAGTGATATTAGCTACTATACCTTCATGCACCCAAGCCAATATTTGATATTGCTCCGAGTCATAACTTTTTCCATTTTCCTGAAAATCTTCGTCCAGTAGAAAATGTGGGAATAATGTAAGAAAATTCTCTTCGTTCATGCCGATGATAGATCGCGAATCCAGCGTTGCCGACTCATCAAAAACAGTAATAGAACCCAATAGGTATAAATCTTCTTTACCAAACGCCAATTCAATTCCAGCATCAAATTCCCAGCGTTCTTCATCTGAATCTTTTTCCAAATGATCCGGTTTGCCTAAAATTTTCTGCACCTGGTTTTTATTCATTCCGAGTTGAATTTTATCAACACCAATTTTGGGTAATATTTTCATGGATATTCACTTCTGTGTGGAGGCGTATGGCAGCTTACAAGGTTTTGGGTGAAGAGTGAGTGCTATTTTTATCAAGTAAATTATTGCAAGGGAATAAACTAATCATCTCACTCCACTAATCCCCCCATCCAAATGCAAAACCTGCCCCGTCATCCAGCTTGATGCCGGGGATAGTAAAAAATAGGCGAGAGATGCAATTTCCTCAGGTTGTCCAATTCGTTTTAATGGGTGTTTTTGTGCGGCGGTTTCAATTTTTTCGGCAGTATTGGTGAGCTTTTCGGCGAGCGAGGTTTGAGTGAGTGATGGGGCTATGGCGTTTACGCGGATCTGGGGTGACCATTCGGCGGCGAGGTTTTTGGTTAGACCTTCTATTGCGGCTTTGCTGGCGCCGATACTTGCGTGGTAAGGCATGCCGGTTTGAGCTGCGACGCTGCTGAATAGAACGACAGAGGCATTGGAGGATTTTTTCAAACGGCTTTGTGAGGCTTGCAAGCAGCGAACGGCGCCCAGGAGATTGATTTGGAAATCCTGTAAAAAATCATCGAGGGATAAACGGTTAAAAGGTTTCAAGGTGATGCTGCCGGGGCAGTAAACCATTCCATTAAGAGTGTCAGGTAACTGGTTAAATATACTTGAAATATCGTCCGTAAAATCGGCCTCAAAAAAATGACATCCCGGTATGTCTACGGAATTTCTGGCGAGAACAAACACCTGATGGTCAGCTTTTAATAATTGTTCAACTAAAGAACGGCCTATGCCTTTAGTACCACCTGCAATCAAATAATTTGCCACAAAAATCCCCAAAATAGACCAATTGATATTTCCACTTGCGGGTACGAAGCCAAATTTGATTTGGATCTCTCACTGAAAATATTTATGCATTTTTTTGCTTTGTATAAGTTCTAGCGTACACCTATTCAAACGCATGAACCGTTACCGCGACAAAGTCGGTATTCACAACCGGGCTTAGCGAAACAAGCTGATCCAGATTCAAGCTCGACACGGACTCCAAAATCTGACTTGCTATTGCCGCTATTATTTTAATGACTGCTTTTTGTTGCTGCTATAAAACAATAGTCACCATTTTCATTATGGTGGTTTGCAATTACTTCGTAAATTTTTCCTGTTTTTAAATCAGATTCAAGATTTGATAGCCCTGATTTCAATTCATCTTCAGTGCATAAGTTATGAAATGATGAAATACCAGATCTTATTGATTCTGATAAGTAAATTTCTGGTCTTTGTTTTCCACTATAAAGAAATAAATCAGTTAGTGAGTTGGTAACATTAAACTTTCTTGTTTCAGATATGTTAAAGCCTGCATTATGAAGTGCAGATTTAATTTTTTCCAAAACTGGCATTTTTTTAATCGATGCTTGCATCATGATTGGAAAGTAGTGATTTAACCAATATCCCTGCATTTGTTCGGGAGTTGATGTGAAAATAACAAATCGGCCTGAACACATTAATATTCTGGATATTTCATTAAACGCAAGATTCAAATCGTTGAAGTGATGTATTGCCAACGAACAAATTGCGGAATTAAATTTGTTGTCTTCATAAGAAGTTTGTTCAACATCCATGATTGACCAATGAATACATGAGCTTTTACTACACGCTTCGTTAAGCATTAATGCTGATTGGTCAAACGCAAACCAGCTTCCTCCGTGTTTGGCCAGTTCTACGGTGTAATTTCCTGTTCCACAGGCTATATCCAGATAACATCCATCCTCCTTGACATTTAATAAGGTTAAAAAATTTTGCAGGATTTCCAGGTCGGCACGGCGAGTTGTGTCGTATCCTTTACCGATTTTGTTGTAAGCAGGTTCCATGGATAAGCTATTTAAACTCACCCAATTGCCTTATCCACAATCACTTGCGCTTCAGAAAGTAAAGCTTGTAAGTGTTCATCGCCTTTAAAACTTTCTGCATAAATTTTATAAATATCTTCAGTACCTGATGGTCTTGCGGCGAACCAGCCGTTTTCGGTGGTGACTTTTATGCCACCGATTGAGGCATTGTTGCCAGGGGCTTTGGTGAGAATAGTGGTAATTTTTTCACCGGCTAGTTGTGTTGATGTTATTTGCTCTGCAGATAATTGACTGAGTGCTTTTTTCTGCGCGCTGTTGGCAGGTGCATCGATTCGGGTTTCGGTGGGTTTGCCGAATTCTGTGGTGAGTTGTTGATAAAGTTCACCGGGGTCTTTTTTAGTGGTGGCTTTTATTTCAGCGGCTAATAGACATGGAATGATGCCGTCTTTATCGGTTGACCATACTTTTCCATTGCGACGCAAAAAAGAAGCGCCTGCACTTTCTTCACCACCGAAACCAAGGCTGCCATCAAATAAACCAGGAGCAAACCATTTAAACCCAACCGGCACTTCCAATAATTTTTTATTTAATTTTTTGGCAACGCGATCAATCAAAGCACTGCTAACCAATGTTTTTCCTATTGCGATATCGCTTTGCCATTCCGGGCGATGTTGATATAAATAATTAATCATCACCGCGAGATATGAGTTAGGTGATAACAAACCTACGCTGGGTGTGACTATGCCATGGCGATCATGATCAGCATCGCAGGCGCAGGCTATTTCAAATTCGTTGCGGCGTGTGAGTAAAGGTTGCATGGTGTAGGCTGACGATGGATCCATGCGAATTTTTCCATCCCAGTCGGCGGTCATAAATGCAAATTGTGGATCAATTTTTGGGTTTACAATTTTTAAATCCAATTGATATTTTTCTGCAATTGCATACCAATAATTCAAACCGGCACCACCTAATGGGTCAACACCGACTTTAACTTTAGCATCACGGATTTTTTGAAGATCAACTACATTGATTAAATCAGCAACATAATGTTCGATGTAATTATGAAAATGAATGTTGGGTTGTTTAATTGCTTGTTCATAAGTCAGACGTTTAATATCACGTAAATTATTTAATAAAATCTCGTTGGCTCGTTGTTGAATCCAGTTGGTGATATCACTATCTGCAGGGCCGCCATTAGGTGGATTATATTTGTAGCCACCGTTATCCGGTGGGTTATGTGAAGGTGTCACTACAACACCATCAGCGAAACCGGAAGTGCGACCTGCGTTGTAACATAAAATGGCATGGGAGATAGCCGGTGTTGGTGTAAATTCGTTATTGGCGGCTAAAAATAATTCAATTTTATTGGCGGCAAAAACTTCAACAGCGGATTTTTGTGCAGGTTCGGAAAGTGCGTGAGTATCGATACCAAAATACAGCGGGCCTGTGATACCGGCATGGTGACGATAATCACAAATGGCCTGGCTAATAGCCAGCACATGGTTTTCATTAAAGCTTGATTTAAAAGAATTCCCTCTATGACCGGATGTTCCGAAGGTGACTTTCTGTTCGGCAATATTGGCATCGGGTTTGTTGTCATAATAGGCTTTGAGCAGATTTTCTATGTTGACCAATTGATCAGATGCCAAGAGTTTTCCGGCGAAAGGGCTCACACGCATAAACAACTCCAATAACAGTAGGATGATTAGATGGTGGTAGTGTACCTGTCGATATTCACCTAAACAATTACAGAATTTTCAATTTGTTTGTGTCCGATCAATTATCGTAATATGGCAAAAATTAAAACCCGAGTGAGGTAATGGGAATGGATTGGAAAGGTGGTCGTCGTAGCGACAATGTTGATGATTTACGCAATTCACCCATGTCTGCCGGCGGAGGCATGGGTTTAATCGGTTTGGTATTTCGCTTTTTACCATTTTTATTGCAAACAAAACTGGGCCGACGAATATTGGTGATAGGTATTGTTATTATCGGTGGTGCCAAACTTTTGGGTGTTGATTTGCTGCAGTTTGCCAACCAGCCCATGACCCAATCCGGCTCGCATCAAAATCTCAGTGAAAAAGATAAAGAACTGGCAGATTTTGTTTCTGTTATTCTCGCCAATACAGAAGATGTATGGACAACAATTTTCCAGCAAAAAGGCGGGCAATATCAAAGACCCAGATTGGTATTATTTCGCAACAGTGTTAATTCGGCTTGTGGATTTGCACAGTCTGCTATGGGGCCTTTTTATTGCCCTGGCGATAACAAACTTTATATCGATTTATCTTTCTATGAAGATATGAAAACCCAATTGGGCGCACCCGGTGATTTTGCGCAAGCTTATGTAATTGCACACGAAGTAGGGCACCACGTACAAAATTTAATGGGTATTTCCAAAAAAGTTCGCGAAGCAGAAAGTCGTTTAAGTAAAGTCGAAGCCAATCGATTATCCGTAAAACAGGAATTACAAGCGGATTGTTTTGCGGGTGTTTGGGGACATTATGCCGATAAAAATTTTCGCATGATCGAAGACGGTGATCTGGAGGAGGCACTAACCGCAGCATCGGCGATAGGCGACGATAATCTGCAGAAAAAAGCACAGGGCACAGTCAGGCCGGAATCATTCACACACGGTAGTGCCAAACAACGTGTTGAATGGTTTAAGCGCGGAATGGAATCAGGATCAATTGAATCCTGCGATACGTTTAGTCAGATAAAATAAATCAACTAATGCAATTAAATTCAACGGACATGATTTGATTGCGGCCATTCTCCTTGGCTTTGTACAAGGCTTTATCGGCTTCAGCAATTAATGTGTCCGGTGAGGTTTTGTATTGCGGTATGGTGGTTGCTATGCCAATACTAAAGGTTACCAAGCCTGTGCTTGATTTGCTGTGGGGAACGGCAAGATTCTGAATGGTTTTAATAGAATTTTGTGCAATGTATTGCGCACCTTCATAATTGGTTTTGGGGAGTATCATTGCAAATTCTTCACCACCATATCGCGCTACCAAATCATAAGGGCGACCTAAAACAGTGGATAAGGACTTGGCAACTTTTTGTAAACATTGGTCACCTGCCTGATGTCCGTAATAATCATTAAATTGTTTGAAATGATCGATATCCATCAGTAATAAAGAAATAGGTGTTTGTTCACGTGCGCATTGCAGCCAATCAAGATGAATGGATGATTCAAAATGCCGACGATTGGCTATGCCGGTTAAACCGTCAAATAAAGCCATGGATTTAAAAAGATCGGATTGTCTCTTCAATCGCAAATGTGTGTTGACTCTGGAGCGGGTTATTACAGCATTAACCGGTTTTTTGATGAAATCTACCGCACCTGCATCAAAACATTTCACCTCATCATCCTCGTCATCACTGGAGGTCACAAAAATAACCGGGATATCGGATAAATCTTCATTGGATTTCAAGCGTTTACACACTTCATAGCCATCCATATCCGGCATGACTATATCGAGTAACACCAAATCAGGTTTTATTTCCTGACATTTTTTCAGGGCATCCTCGCCACTGGTTGACATAAATACTTCACAATCAATTTTGAATAATTCGTAAAGGACGCGGATTACCAAAGGTTGATCATCAATGATCAGTAGTTTGGGTTTTGGCATGTCGGTTTTAAATAATTCAAAAATTTGATTCATCTTACAGGCCCTCCATTATTTTATAGAGACTGGAATGAGCTTTGGCAAATTCCAGATTATGAATGTGGTTCATCATCTCGGTTTTGGCACTGCCATCCGGCAATTGATCCTGTATTTTTTCCATTAGGTGCACAGCATCCATATTCGATGTTTTAAGATATCCGGCAAGAGTTGTTAATTGATTGGCTAAACCGGATTCTACAGGAAGAGCCTGTTTTTGTTCCACCGACATCACTTGTTGTTCAGGATTAGCCATCTTTTCCATAGCGATATGGGTATCTATTAACAGCTGATTCAGTTTTTCAATTTCTATGGGGTGTGGGATTAATTGTTGCTTGGCATTTTTTTCCAATTCGCTTGCATAACGAGATAAGGCCGGGGCGCCCAATGTTGCAGACAAACCTTTGAGGGAATGGAGCGCATAAATTGCGGCTTCGGAATTGTTGTCATCAACTGATTTTTTCAAAGCTGTTAATAATTTTTCAACATCGGGTTTAAATTTTTTCTGGAATTGTTTGAAGAGATCAAAATTTCCTGCGTAGCGTTTCAACAAACTGTCGAGATCTTCCAGAAGTTCGGTTGAATCAAGCGGTTTTTGTTTTTCATCCGGTAAAATGGAATCGGGTGTTCTGCCGGTTAATTGAAAAATAAGCGGGATTAATTTGTTCAGGTCAAAAGGTTTTGCTGTGTGATCGTTCATGCCTGCAGACAAACAGGCTTGTCTGTCTGTTTCAGATGCATTGGCGGTCATCGCCAGAATCGGTAAATCCTTGAATCTTTTATCAGCACGAATACGTCGCGTAGCTTCAAAGCCATCAATATCCGGCATTTGAATATCCATAATGACCAGATCATAAAGCGTTGAATTATTTTCCATTTTTTGCATCACTTTCATTACACCTTCTATACCACCTGCTGCCAAATCTATTTGGGCTCCTGCATGAGTCAAAAGTTCACAAGCAACCTGACGATTAACTTCATTATCCTCCACAACCAATATGTCCATATTTTTTAAAAGCAGGTTTGAAATGATGTCGATTTTTTTCTTCGATTTTGTATCACTTTCAGCTTGTGAATTGGTAATGGGTAAAGTTAAATCAAACCAAAAGTGGCTACCTTTTCCTGGTTCACTTTTCATGAATAGCGTTGACCCCATCATATCTGTCAGACGTTTGCAAATAGCCAAACCCAACCCTGTTCCACCAAAGCGGCGAGTGGTAGAGGCTTCTGCCTGGGTAAATCCGGCAAATATTTTTTGTTGATGCTCAGGACTAATCCCTATACCTGTGTCAATGACGCCAATGCAGATGGATAAATCTGTCGCTGTTTGTTGCAAACGTTTTATGCTGACTTTTACATAACCATTTTCAGTAAATTTCAGCGCATTACCTGTAAGGTTCACCAGAATTTGTTGTAATCGTAACCTGTCGGCCACTACCCTGGCAGGTAAATCAGAGGGTAAATCAAAGAGTAATTCGACCGGTTTATTTTGTCGATTGACTGACATGATGACAGCCAGATCTTCCAGCATTTCCTCAATTGAAAATGGATGCGGATCCAGCAATAGTTTCCCAGCTTCGATTTTGGAAAAATCCAGAATGTCATTTAGAATTCCCAATAGGGATTGCGCAGCTGATTTGGCTTTATCAATATAATCCTGTTGATTTTCTGTTAGCGGTGTTTGTTGTACCAGTTGCAACATGCCTAATACTGCATTCATGGGTGTACGAATTTCATGACTCATGTTGGCCAGAAATTGGGACTTTGCAGTATTGGCGGCATCCGCATTTTCTTTTTCTGTTCTCAACTCATTTTCCAGTTTATCCTGATCCGTAATATCAACGGCAATCCCCAAATATCCGAATAGGTGACCTGTATCATCAAACATACCTGTTACTGTTAATGAAACCTGGATGAGCATTCCTTCTTTATTTACATAAGTCCAGCGACGGGTTTCAGGTTGACCTGATTTTGCTTTGTGCGTAAAAACATTAAAACCTTCAATGGCAATACCATACTCCTGAGATAATTCCTGGCTGCGGGTAGAAATTTCTTCAGGGAGATGAATAATGGCTGGTGTTACTTTACCGACAATTTCTGTCGCCTTGTAACCCAGCATGCGCTCCGCACCGCGATTAAACAGGCTTATATTACCTTCCAGATCTGTTGCAATAATTGATACTTCAGTTGCGGCAGATAAAATATTTTCAATTAATTGATTGAGACGGTTGAGATGTTCCTCTGTACGCTTACGTTCCGTGATATCACTACGCAGAGCTATTAATTTTTCTACTTTCCCGTTGGCATCCAACATAGGCGCAATTACGCTGTCAAACCAGCGCAGCTCACCTTGTTTGGTTTTATTACACACTTCTGCACGCCAGGTAATGCCTTGTTTAACACTGATCCACATTTTCTGCCAAAATTCTCGCGGGTGTACACCTGAGTTGATAATACGATGATCCTGACCTATTAACTCTTGAGATGAGTAACCGGTTGCCTGACAGAATTGATCATTAATTTCCAATATTTTTCCATTGGGATTGGTTACTGAATAAAGGAATTGTGCATTCACAGTATTATGCAAAGCTTGTTGTTCTCTCAAAGTATTTGCCAGTTTTTCACGGCCTTCAATTTGTTCTGTAATATCATGTTCTATAAAATAAAATCCCTGAACTTTGTTATCTTTTATGTCAGGCAGTAATTGAATTAAAAAATGATGTTCGCGATTATGATTAATTATCGAATATTCCATTTTCTGTGGGGAACCACCAAAAGCCAATTCAAGATAAGGTAGCAACCAGGTCAGCATTTCATCACCAATTACATTGGCAAAAGTCATGCGTTTAATGTCATCCACTGAATAACCAAAGCGATGTAAATGTGCATGGTTTGCAAATTGATTGGAAAAATTAGAATCCCAATAACTGATAACACTGGGGACTGCATCCAGCAGTGTTTGTAAATTTCTTCTGGCTTCTTCAAGTTCTTTGGTGCGTTCATCAACGCGAATTTCAAGTGTGGAATTCAATTCCATAATCTGGCGTTCGGCTGTTTTTATTTCTGTGATGTCCCTTACGGTTTTGGATGCAGAAACCACTTCACCATCTTTATTAAAAACCGGTGATACATTAACCAGTACATCAATGGCTTTTCCTGATTTTGTCATTCGTGTTGTGACAAATTGCTTGATTTCTTCGCCATTATTAATTTTAAACAGAATATCCTTTTCTTCATGCAACAGATTT
>CAMLML010000047.1 GCA_946481095.1 uncultured Cellvibrio sp. | reverse complement strand
TCCATCGGCGAATTCAACATAGGTTTCCCCGGCCAATATTTTGATAAAGAAAGTAGTCTCTGGTACAACTGGCATCGTTATTATGATGCGAGTATTGCACGGTATATTGAGAGTGATCCACTTGGGTTGTTGGGCGGAATGAATACTTATGCCTATGTGAGTGGAAATCCATTGAGTTTTATTGACCCTTATGGGCTTAATCAATATGATTTAGGCGGCGGAAATAAAGTTAGAATTGATCGTCCGCATGTTCCCGGACAACAGACACATGCACATTTTGAAACACCTAAGGGTTCAGGTGTTGTAAATAAAGATGGAACTCAAAGCCATCAATCTCGCGGTAGCCTAGATAATTTGAATAGAAAAATGACAGACTTCTTAAAAGGCAAAGGATTTCTTTTGAACCCAATGTTTCTTATACCCAAAACCTTGTTAGATCCATGCTCTATTGATTCTACGGGCGAAGCATGCTTTAAAAAAGTAGCGGAAAGTTGTGGTATACCTGAAATAATATAGTTGGACTTATTTACTTGGAGTATCTATGAAATTTTATGGTTATGAGGGCGACAGTGCATTACTGGAGTTATCTGAAGTAACAATCCAAGCTTCATCTGAGGAACTAAGGAACATTGCGGGTTTTATTATTAAATGCGCAGATGAAATGGAGAAATATAAAAATTGGGAACATGAACACTATTGTGATTACACAGGTTCATCTAAATGTAATGTTGATTTAATTATTTCTCGTTAGAAAAATCAATGTCCACCAAATCAATCGGTATCCACAAAGTAGCAATCGATAGGTCTCGATTGGTTTGGCCTAATTTGGGCAGAGAAATTGAACCCTAATTAAATGCCAGTTAACTTTAGCCGAGATTCTTAAAGGAGCAAAAGAGGGCGATAAGGCTTGCAGAACTGCTCGCAAACTTTTAACAAGTAATGAGTATAAAAAATAATGAAATTTGGAATCAGTTTTATCTATGAAGCAATATTGTCAAAACCAACTACTGGGAAATCAGTAGAAATGGAATCAATTAGATTAATTGAGGCGCAATCTATGGCTGATGCAAAAAGATTGGCAGTTGAAATTGGTCTTAAAGATGAGCATTCCTATGAAAATGATGATGGTGTGAATGTTGAATGGCAATTGAGAGGGATTAAGCTATTTGAAGTTATTGATTCTAATGATAATGATGAGTCATTAGAGGTGTTTTCTAGATTCTTCGTAAAAGGTAATGCCAGTCAATTAATTGAGGATTGTGATTGGACTTGCGCTGACGGATGGAGAGATCAGCATAAACAGACAAGCCCTCATTGAGGGCTTATTAATAAGGGAATATCCAACTTTCCCCTGCACTCATTGAAAATAAATGGGGGGGTAATTAATAGCCCTGCTATTAGTTTATGTTGTAAAAAGTCTAATCTTTACGATTGAGACTGCTCGGTGTGGTTATGTTGAATTCACCAAATTATTAGGACCTTTAATAAACTTCAAAGCATAGGAATTATTATGATTAGTATCGATTTGAAATCACTGGTAGGTAAATTAAACGAACTGGGCCGCAGCTCGCTGGAATCGGCGGCGGGTTTATGTATGTCGCGCAGCCATTACAATGTTGAAATAGAACATTGGTTGCTGAAATTAATTGAACCTGAAGACACTGATATTCGTGTCGTACTCAATAAATTTGATATTGATCTGGGCAGATTGGTGCAACAACTCAATCGTGAATTGGACAGTATCAAAGCCGGTAATTCCCGCGCGCCTGCACTCTCTCCTTCTATTGTTGAATTGGCTAAAAATGCCTGGATGCTGGCATCGGTAGAATATGGACATGCACGGGCAACATCAGCACATATTCTTGCTGCGCTGATGTTGGATGAAAATTTACGTCGTTCCTGTGGTGTTACTAATGGTGAATTATCAAAAATTCCACCGGAGTCCCTGCGTGAACTTCTGAAAACTATTATTGGGAGTTCAGCGGAATCAGCGACAAGCAATCAAGGTTCGACAAGCAGTGAAGCTGGCGAAGCAAGTTCCAGTGGTATTCCCAGCAAAACACCTTCACTCGATAAATACACAGTGAATTTAACTGAAGCAGCCAAAAAAGGAACCATAGATGCTGTTCTCGGGCGCGATGAAGAAATCAGACAAATTGTTGATATTCTAATTCGTCGCCGCCAAAACAATCCCATTCTGACAGGTGAAGCCGGCGTGGGTAAAACAGCGGTTGTTGAAGGTTTTGCATTGCGGATTGCCAATGGTGATGTTCCCGAGCCATTAAAAAATGTAACTGTCAGAAGCCTTGATCTTGGGCTACTGCAAGCAGGTGCAAGTGTAAAAGGTGAATTTGAAAATCGCTTGAAATCGGTAATCGCTGAAGTAAAAGCATCACCTGTGCCGATCATTATGTTTATTGACGAAGCGCATACATTGATAGGGGCTGGCGGCAAAGAAGGACAAGGCGATGCAGCGAATTTATTAAAACCGGCGTTGGCTCGTGGCGAATTGCGCACGATTGCAGCAACTACCTGGGCTGAATATAAAAAATATTTTGAACGTGACCCTGCACTGACCCGCCGTTTCCAGGTTGTGAAAATTGAAGAACCCAGCATAGATAAAGCCATTAATATGATGCGCGCGATTTCAGAAATGTTGCAGGCGCATCATGGTGTGCGCATTATGGATGAAGCGATTGTTGATTCAGTGAAATTATCAAGCCGTTACATTACTGCGCGACAATTACCGGATAAATCTGTCAGCCTGCTCGATACCGCTTGTGCACGTGTGGCGCTCAGCCAAAGTGCAACACCTGCTTATATAGAAGACACTCGCCGTCGCATCAGCCAATGCGAAGCCAATATCACTTCGTTACAACGTGAAAATGCTACTTTGGGCAATTGTGAAAGCCGTATTCAAGCGCTGATCACTGAAAAAAAAGAACTCGAAAAAAATCTTATTGTCCAGGAAGCGCAATGGGAGAAGGAAAAAGTTGTCGTTAAAAAAATCCACGAATTACAAAAATTAATTGAAGATGATTTCCACGCTCAACGCATGAATGAGCAGGAATTAAAAAAAGAAGGCGCACCTAAATTACTCGACAAAGAGGAACGCGAAAAAATTCAAGCCGATATCAAAGCGTCAATGAAAGAACTTGCCGAGCTGCAAGGCGACACACCTATGATTCAGGTTAATGTCGATAGCAATGCAGTGGCTGAAGTCGTTGCCAATTGGACCGGAATTCCTGTCGGCAAAATGGTGTCGGATGAAATACGTTCTATTTTGAATCTTGCAGATCGATTGAATGAACGCGTGATAGGCCAATCACATGCGTTAAAAGCGATTGCACAAAGCATTCAAACATCACGTGCCGGTTTGACTGATCCACGCAAACCTATTGGTGTTTTCTTCATGGTAGGTTCAAGCGGCGTGGGCAAAACAGAAACCGCATTGGCACTGGCGGATATTCTGTATGGCGGTGAACAAAATATTACTGTCATTAACATGTCGGAATTTAAAGAAGAACACAAAGTTTCCATGTTGCTGGGTTCACCACCGGGTTATGTGGGTTACGGTGAAGGCGGTGTGTTGACTGAAGCCGTGAGACGCAAGCCTTACAGTATTGTGTTGCTGGATGAAATGGAAAAAGCGCACCCCGGTGTGCAGGATATTTTCTATAATCTTTTTGATAAAGGCACAATTAAAGATGGCGAAGGCCGTGATATCGATTTCCGCAATACCGTGATCATCATGACCTCCAATGCGGGCGAAGAACATATTCGCGCTATGTGTGCTGCCAGTGAAACATTACCTGAACCCGATGTATTGCTCGATAATTTCCGTCCACAGCTGTTACGTTTTTTCAAACCCGCTTTCCTTGGACGCACCACCATCATTCCTTATTATCCATTGAATGATGAAAACCTGATGAAAATTTGCGACATTAATATGAAGCGAATTGAAAAACGTGTACGCGAACATTATGACGCCGAATTCCATTGCGATGACGAAGTCAAGTTGCATATAGTCGCACGCAGTCAGGAAGTGGATACCGGTGCACGTAATATTGAAAATATTTTAACACGCACCATGTTGCCTGAACTGGCAACCGATTGTTTGTCACGAATGGCGAATGGCGAAGCCATCAATAAAATCAGTGTTAGTGTCAGTGAGGATGGGCGATTCGTTTATAAAATCGAATAGTAAGATCGAACGAATAATATCGAATAGCTAACTAATTATGATGTCACGATTTATTGTATTGTTTGTTTTAATTGCTGCGGGGTTATTGGCCAATGCTGATACCCCGCCAGCAACACCCAACCTGCGGGAAACTGCACAAAAGCTCTTCGCTGATTTTTATGCACAATCCGGTCTCATACATAAAAATTACCAGCAAAAAAATATCAAAAAACCCAATACGCCCGGTGAACTTCTTACTCTGATTACAACGGAAGTGAGTGCTCACCAACGGTTTTCTGCAATTCAATTGGTTATGGGAAATCTCCCTTTAATTCGCGCCAATATCGAAGCTGACGAAGTGATGGGCATGTTTGATTTATTATTGGCAATGGAAGCATTGGAGCAGGCAAAAGCTATTTTTTTGATTGCCGCCCAAACCGCCAGTGATAACACCATTTCAAAAATGCATTACCGTCTTGCTTTATTTTATTATGCGCATGAAGATTGGAAAAAAGTACTTAAAGAAATGGATGCCATCAGTGCGCGTAACGCACTTACCCAGGATGAAAGCGACTACGCATATGTGATCTACGGTATCGTCTTGCAAAATTTAAAACAGCATCGTCAAGCTATTACTTATTACGATCAGGTTGCAAACACATCTCAATATTATGGTTATGCTCAACTCAACAAAGCCATCGCATTTTTACGTCAGGGTTGGTGGACTGATGCAGACCTCACAATTAAATCCGCGGTTACTGCAGAATCCATTTCCAAAAATCCGGAATTATTAAACCGACTTTTTTTATTTATTGGATATGCACAAATTCATCATGAATTTTATCGAAATGCGCGTGACAGTTTTCGGAAAATTTCAGTCAAAAGTGAATATGCGGATAAAGCACTTTTAGGTATTGGTTTGTGTGCCATACATCAGGGAGATTTTGCAGGTGGATTAAATGCATTCAACCTGCTCAAGAAAAAAAATACCGATGATGTTGCTGTAATAGAATCCAGGCTGTTGTCTGCCTACACCTATGTTCTTCTTGGAAAAAAAGATGTAGCGTCGGAGCACTATGCTAACGCTATCGCCTATTATCAAAATAAATTAAATGCATCTATGGCCGAAAAACAAAACAGTTTGGACAATATTCCGCTGGATTCAGAATATTTGCCAGGTTGGTTAAAAGTTCATATAGAAAGCTTACAGGAATTCAAACAATTGGCTTTATCCAATTCAGAACGCGCAAAAATATCGTCCTTATATGATCAATATTTATTATTGACCAAAACTTTGTTGCGCAAAGGCTACGACGCACATATTGAAGTACTTTCCAGTTACCTTGCCCAATCACAACTTGGCCAAGCCCAGCTCTATGACAAGGATAAGTAATGATGCAATTTCATAAAACACTGCTGATATTGACACTGATGCTGGGAGCCTGTGCAGGCAATCCGGAAAAAGAGGAAGAACAAACGCTTGCTGATCTGGATGTCAGTGATGAATCGGTTATTGAAACCAAAGTCACCAACACATCGAAAACCAAAGAAGATGTGAAAAATGCTTATTACAGTTATTTGCAGCACGCCAGCAAAACTGACAAATCGCGGGTGACGGCTGTCAACCGTATTGCCAATATGGAACTTGAACTCAGTGAAAGTCTTGGCGGGCAAGATGAAAAATTAAGTGAAGCAGAACAGGATCAACGTTACAACACTACTTTACGCAATACGATTACTCTTCTGGAAACGTCTATTCGTGATTTCCCTGACGCACCTGAAGTAGATAAATCCCTTTATCAGTTGGCAAGAACCTTATCGCAAATCGGTGATTCCACTAAAGCCAATAGTATTTTGCAACAATTGGTCGATGAACATCCGAAATCTGTTTTTTACGCAGAGGCGCAGTTTCGTCTGGCAGAAACTGCTTTCGCCAGCGGTGATTATATCGCCGCTGAAAATGCTTACACTGAAGCAATTGCAGCACAATACAATAAAGATTTTTATGAAAAATCTTTATTCAAAAGAGGATGGTCACGTTACAAGCAAGAACTCTATCTGGAAGCCATAGACGATTTTGTTGCAGCTTTGAGCAATCACCAATTCGCAGCACGAGACAAACTGAGTGACAGTGAAAAAAGTTTATTTGATGATTATTTCCGCGCACTGGGTTTGTCGTTTATCAATTACAACGGGCCTGAAGGTTTAAATCAATATTTTGCGGACACCACTGATTTTAAATACGTCTATGAAACCTACCATGTGGTATCGGATATTTACCTGCAACAGGAACGATATTCCGATGCTGCGTTAACACTAAAAGAGTTTATTAAGCATCAACCATCAGATAACCGCTTGCCGGTCGCTCATTTGGAAGTGATCAAAATATGGCAATCAGGTAATTTTGTGGCGCCATTGAACGAAGAAATTGAAACTTTCTATTCACTTTACAATGTCAACTCTGCTTATTGGAATAAAAATCCTGATAAAGAAACACAAAAGCAAATTAAAAATGAATTGCGACAATATATTGTCTTGATGTCAACTTTTTATCACAGTCAATACAATAAAAAAGCAGACAATAAGAATTTTGCAGGGGCAGAGCTTTGGTACAAACGTTACCTGGCTGATTACCAGTCTTACGCACGTCAGGATAATATTTATGTACTTTATGCCGAACTGCTTGCCGATGTTAAACGCAACACTGATGCCTTGACCCTGTTTGAAAAAGCGGCTTACGATGGTGAATTAATTCTGGATAAAAAATCAGCTTACGCGACCATTAGTATGTCCGATGATTTTTTTAATAACTCAACAGGCCCCGCGAAAACCGCTTGGTTAAATAAACATATCGACTACGTTTTGCGTTACGTAAAACTCTACCCCAATGATGGAAAAGCCGCCGAATTGATTGTACACGCAGCACAACTGGCGTTTTCTGATAAAAATTATGCGAAAGCGATTGAGCTGGCGAATCTTTTAAAGAAAATTCCCGACCAATCCTATTTCACTCTTGGCAACATCAAAGCCAGATCCTATCTTGAGCTTGCTGAATTCGCCGACGCGGAAATGGCGTTTTCTGATTTAAGTGCAAAACCGGGTATAGATCAAAAACAACGTGACCAAATTAATAACAGTGCCGCACTCGCCATTTATCGTCAGGGTGAAGCTGCAGCGAAAGCCAACCAAATCAATTCCGCTATAACGCACTTTGGTAGAATTGCCAAACAATATCCCACTTCCGATTTGGCGCCGACGGGCTTATACGATGCAATAGCACTGGCATTGAAAGAAAAACAATGGGATCAGCTGATTGCCTATTCACAAGAATTTCAAAAACTCTATCCAAAACATGCACGTGCAAATGAAGTGAACCGACAATTGTCTGTTGCTTATCTGGAATCCAATCAAAATCAGAAAGCGGCGCAGCAACTTGAAAGCCTCGCCAAAACAGAAACTGATGACAAAGTTAAAATGGCCGCATTATGGAAAGCAGGTGAGCTCTATGAATCGAAAAAAGATTACGCCGGTGCAATTCGTTCTTATCGCGATTATGTAGAGGCTTACCCCAACCCTTACCCGCAAGCAGCTGAAGCCATGTATCGATTGGCCGAAATTTATAAAGCAACAGGGGATATTCAAAAACGTTACTACTGGCAAACACAAATTCGTACACGGGATACCAAAGCCAACTCCGGGCAAAAAACAGATCGCACCAATTTTATTGCCGCCAATGCCATTCTTGAACTGGCATTGCAAACGCAAAACGAATTTAAAAAAGTACGTCTGGTTGAACCTTTCGCACAAAATTTAAAAACTAAAAAAACACGCATGCAGGAAGCCATCACACTCTTTGGCCAGGCATCTGCCTACAACCAGAAAGATGTCACTACCCATGCCACTTTTGCAATTGGTGATACTTACCAGCATTTCAGCCAGGCGTTGTTAAAATCCGAACGCCCCTCCAACCTTAAAGGTGAGGAACTTGAGCAATACAATATTTTATTGGAAGACCAGGCTTTTCCTTTTGAAGAAAAAGCCATTGAATTTTATGAGGTCAATCTGGGCAGGGTTCGCGATGGCACTTACAACGAATGGATTGAAAGCAGCCTGAACCAATTACGTATTCTGTTCCCTGTTCGTTTTAATCGCAAAGGAAAAGCCGAGGTAGTTAATCATGCATTCTAAAATTCTGTCAGGCATTTTATTTTCTCTGTTAATGCTGTTGTCCGCTTGTAGCAACAATGTAAAACCTACAGCTGAATCACCGGAACAAAATAAAGTAACCGTAAAACAAGGTCGTGATTTATCCGACAATGAAAAAATCGAATACCAGCAAGCCATTGAAGCATTAACGGCAAACGATTTACCCAAAGCCGAAAAGTTATTGCAAAAACTCAGTGATAAGGCTGGCGCATCGACTGCTGTTTCGGCAAACCTGGCATTAACCTATTACAAACAACAACGTTATGATCTGGCAGAAAAACAAATCAACAACGCACTTGCTGTGAATGAAGCCAATGCTGAAACACAAAACATTGCTGGTTTGATTGCGGTTGAAATGAAAAAACATCAAGCAGCAGAAAATTATTACAAAAGAGCCTTGGCATTAAATCCCGATTTCGCAAACGCACACTACAACATCGCCCTGCTCTACGATATTTATTTTCAGGACATACCCAACGCCTATAATCACTACAAAAAATATTTGAGTCTGGTGGGTGACAGCGATAAAGAAACAAAGGAATGGGTTGAACAACTACAATTTTCACTGAAGCAATAATATGAAAAGTACAATTTATTGGTTAATACTGGGAATTTTATTATCGGCCACTGCATTTTCAGAAGAGCCGGAACAACCCACGCCAACAAACACAGAAACAGCCACACAAACCAAAACCATCACCAAAATAACCGACAGCGTGGAAATGGAAACAACCACCATCAAAGGCAACACCGAACTCCCCAAAATACTTTATCTGGTTCCGTGGAAATCAGTAGACGTCAATCAAAAATCCCAACACCAATTAATATTGCACAGCCTTTACGGTGATGTGTTTACGCCTCAGGCGCCTGAAGCACCGAAGAGTGCACCATAACGATCACGTAATATATTGAGTTCTGAAATTGCCTGAATTTGTATATTTAATGATTGAGGAGTGGTACTTTTCTCCCCTATTAATTCATAGCGTGATATTGCTGATTGCCTGCCTGTATAAACTACTTCATTACATGGCTCGAATAAGCTACAACTGTGGCCCCTGGATGTCACTGATTCTTTTCGCCGTCCCAATCAATCCCTTTTTAGGATTTTTTTCGGATCATTTTTGGATCATTTGGTGGCAATGTTTTATTTTAGGGCTTCCACTGTTATTTTTAGGCGGACTTGTTTCAGAACAAATTCTTGACGATTCTTATTCAGATGCTGCTGCCGGATTTATGGGAGCGGTCTCCTTTTGGTTCTTATCCACTCTGACAACTTTACTGATATATTCCGGACACAAACTTTTCAATGCAATCTTCGGCAACTAAATAATTAATCGTAGCCCGTATGGAGCAAAACGTAATGCGGGGCTTTTGATTTTTTAATTTAAAACAATGAAAAACCAACACCAAAAACAACCCCGCATTACGTTTCACTCCATACGGGCTACTTGCTGAAATCTTGGCCAGAACCGTAGCAGAAGCCCTCTGTGTGTCACCCCCCTTGCTTTCTCCCCAATCCGCATGCTACAACTGTCCTACGTCCACAAACAAAGGACATCTGGAGCAACCCCATGAAAAGCCAAGATATTTTGCTGTTACTCAAGTTACTCAGTATGGAGAAGTCCGAGTCTGCTGGGCTGGGGCAGGATTACAGTGTTCGGCAGTTGGAGGGGCTGACGGGAATTAGTAAGTCTGAGCTGAGTGCGGCTTTGAATCGGTGTATTTATGCTGGTTTGGCGGTTAGGGATATTGAAAGCAATAAGCCTCGGGTTAATCGCAAAGCCCTGTTGGGATTTTTACTGAATGGAATTAAATATGTATTTCCGGTTAAGCCTGCGGAAATTGTAAGAGGCATTCCTACTGCATTTGCAGCGCCGGTGATGGCTGGAAAAATGATGTCGGCGGGTGATTTAATTCACGTCTGGCCGGATGCAACAGGAAAAGATAAAGGGCAAGCCATAGCACCTTTATTCAAATCTGTACCTGCAGCTGCCAAAGCTGATTCAAAACTTTATGAACTGCTGGCATTAGTCGATGCGATTCGCATCGGCAATGCTCGCGAAACTCAACTTGCTACTCAACTATTGGAAAAGGAATTTGCGTTATGAGTCTATACAATGCACACAAACAAATGATTTTAATGGTCGCTCAAGCATTGGGCGATCAGTTACTACCACAGGTTGCATTTGTGGGTGGATGCACAACGGGCTTACTCATTACCGATGACATGACAAAAGAATCTGTGCGCTATACAGATGATGTCGATTTAATTATTAGTGTAATTGGCTACACTGGCTGGCATAAGTTCAGTGAACAGTTAGTCGAACGTGGTTTTCGAATTTCAATGGATGATGACGTAAATTGCCGTTTTCGTTTGGGTGAATTGCAAGTTGATTTTATGCCTGATGATGCCAATGCATTGGGATTTACCAATCGCTGGTACAAGGATGCATTGAAAACGGCTGAGACTTATCCAATCTCCAACGAAATAAATATTCGACTGGTCACTCCAATTTATTTTTTAGCAACCAAGTTCGAAGCATTTAAAGGACGCGGTAAAAATGATTTACTCAGCAGCCGAGATATAGAAGATATTTTGAATGTAATCGACGGGCGTGCTGAGCTTCATCAGGAATTGATTGATGCAGAAGATCATGTGAAAAATTATCTGGTTAATGAATTCAAAAATTTATTGCTCTCACCCGATATTCAATACCTGATTCAATCCACAGCCGGTAATGATAAAGGGCGAGCGCAACTAATTTTTGAGCGCATCAAAACAATGACGGCAACTTAACCTCTTTCCCAGCCCAGGTGGTTGTGCGTGAGTCACTGCTTTGGAACGGTAAGTTCAACATTCACAGAAATAATTATCACCCTAACAAATTCCCACTGATTTACCCCAAAACTCCCACTATACTCTGCCGATCTATAACCAGAGTTACAGGGAACAATATGATGCGCTATGTCTATTTGCTGATTGCCGGGTTGGTGTTGTTGGGTGGTGTTGTGCGGGCTGACGTTGAAATCCCGCCTGCTTTGCAGGAATGGCAGGGATGGGTGTTGGACAAGCATGAGGATTATCACTGCCCTATTCTGTTTAATGATGCGACCAGACAATGTGTATGGCCTGCTGAATTAAACATTCAGGTTGATGCAAAAGGTGGGGAATTTTTGCAATCGCTGGAAGTGTTTTCTGATGCCTGGGTGAGTTTGCCGGGTAATAAAGATTTCTGGCCTTTAGCGGTAACGAATTTGGCAGACAAACGGGCTATTGCTGTGCGTGATAAGGATGGAGTGCCTGAAGTATTTTTATCGCCGGGGAAATATCAACTGCAAGGAAAATGGAAATGGACTGTTATGCCGCGCACATTACAAATTCCATCATCAACCGGAATTGTGTCGCTGAGTATTGATGGTAAAAAGATCACAACACCTTTTTTGGAAAACCAAACGCAATTGTTACTGAATGCCAATAATCGCGAACAACCGCTTGCGCATCAGGACAGTTTGCAACTGCGGGTTTTTCGTAAATTAACAGACAATGTTCCAATCAAAATGCTAACGCGCATTGAATTGGATATCAGCGGCAAAGAACGGGAATTACATTTGGGACAAGCGCTGCTTGAAGAATTCAGACTCACGCATTTCAATACCGACTTACCTGCAAAAATTGAAAAGGATGGCAGTTTGCGAATTATGGCCAAATCCGGTTCATGGATCATTGAAATTGAATCGCTTTCAAATAAATCTCTGACACAAATTGCATTTAAAAAGCTTGATGATAAAAAAGAATGGCCTGATCAGGAAGTCTGGGTTGTTGAACAAAATCCGGCACTGCGGAATATTCAAATTACCGGCATGTCGAGCATTGATCCACAACAAACCCAATTGCCTGAAGAATGGAAATTATTACCCGCTTATTTGGCAGAACTGAATTCGACAATGAATATTGAAGCGCTGGAATACAGTGCTGAATCTACCAAAAACCAATTAACACTTGCGCGTAAAATGTGGCTGGATTTCAGCGGTGATGGTTACACATTAAAAGACCAGATCAGCGGCGAGTTGCATCAAGGTTGGCGATTGGAAACGCAAAGACCTTTTTTACTGCAAAGTGCAACAGCTGATGGCCAGGCACAATTGGTTACACAATTATCTGCCGATGCCAACGCCGGTGTAGAAATCAGGCAAAGACGATTGAATTTTGAAGGTGTGAGTCGCGTTGAAAATACCCGCACTATTCCCATCAGTGGTTGGTCAAGTGTATTTAATGAAGTATCCACGCAATTAATTTTACCGCCAGGCTGGACATTAATTACGGCGTCAGGCACTTCTTATGAATACGGAAGCTGGATTGAAAAATGGTCGTTGTGGACATTTTTTCTGGTGTTAATTATCAGTGTCGCTTTGGCAAAAATTATTCACATTAGAATCGGTGCGATTGCACTTGTCACCTTGATTATTATTTACCACCGCGCTGATTCACCCGCATTAATCTGGTTAAACCTTGCTGCTGTATTGGCGCTTTTGCCTTTTGTTTCAGGAAAATTCAAACGATGGCTGACCACTTATACTTACTTAAGTTTTATTACACTGGGTTTATTGTTGCTGCCCTTTTGTGTGCAGCAAGCGCGTGAATTTTTCTATCCACAAATGGAATACGCTGGTAAGAATATGAGTGATGAATATTATTACGAAGATTCGTCAGATTACTTCTCACTCTCATCCTACTCATCAAATAAGCCAATGGAGGCGGCAGATATAGTTGCCAGTGCTCCCGCGCCTATAGAAATGCGCTATGAATCGCGTGGTGTATCTCTCGACAAATTGAGCAAACCCATGGCCAAAATCAAACAACAATACGATCCAAACCAAATGGTTCAAGCTGGCCCCGGCATTCCTAGCTGGAGTTGGAACACTGTACAGCTTAGATGGAATGGCCCGGTATTATCGGAAGAAACAACACGGTTATATTTGGTTTCTCCTGCCTGGAACCGCATTGGATCTTTACTCAGCTTGTTATTGCCACTATTACTTGCCGGATTATTGTTACGCCATTTTATTTCGATAACCAAACAGCATCAGAACAAGATCAGCTCGACAGCGACGCCTGCAATCAGTTTTATCGGCAGTTTATGTCTGGCCTTGTCGTTACTCGCCACAGTCAATCCACAAACTGCGCAAGCAAACCCGACTATCGATGAAAAATTATTGCAGGAATTGGAAAACCGTTTGATAGCACCGGCGAAATGTTTACCTGATTGTGCGAGCATTGAATCAGTTTATTTAAAGGCAGAAGCCAATCAATTAACGCTGGATATGAATGTTCATGCTGCAGAGAAAATTGCATTTCCGCTTCCCGGACAAATTCAACAATGGTGGCCGGAATCTATATGGATTGATGGTAAAAAAGCCAGCTTGATGCAAAATAGTCAGGGTCAGTTAATGGTATTTTTACCCCGGGGTACACACCAAATTACATTATCGGCCTCTCTCGAAAACCAGAATTCAATTGACATTAATTTTGTGCTTGCCGTGCATAATTTTTCCAGTCAGTTAAATGGCTGGCAAACCAGTGGCAACACTCAAGGGGCAATCAGTTCGGTGCAATTACAACGCAATCTGAATGACAACAAAGTCAGTCAAAATGCCAATGAACAATTACGCCCCGACCCCATTCCGCCATTTGTGATCGTAAAACGTCAATTGAATTTTGATTTGGAATGGAGCCTGTTCACTGAAGTCATTCGGGTTGCACCTCAAGACGGCGCAATCAATTTGGAAATTCCATTACTCACTGGCGAATCACCACTGGATGGCAATATTAATTTGCAAAATTTTTCTGATGATAAAACCAAATTGCAAATTAAACTGGATAAACAACAATCCAGTGTCTATTGGAATTCACGCTTGACCATGAGTGATTCGGTTAAATTGACCGCTGCTGAAAATCAGCCCTGGGTCGAAGTCTGGGAGCTGGTGGTATCACCTGTTTGGCATTTACAAACTTCCGGCATCGCAGCAATACAACCGATTGATGTTAATCAACCACAAACCTGGCAGCCATGGCCGGGTGAAACACTCAATATCAATTTGACCCGACCTCAAGCAGTTAAAGGAAATAGTTTGGTTGCTGAATCCTTGCAATTAAATTTTTCACCTTCGCAAAGAGCCAGTAAAGTTGATCTCAATTTAAAATTGCGCACCAATCAAGCCAATCAATTTACATTTGCCTTGCCGGAAAATTCCAGTCTCAACCAGATAACCCTGAATGGAAATAAATTATCGATAACACCTGTGAAGGGCGTATTGCATATTCCATTGCAACCCGGAGAGCAGCAACTGTTTATTGATTGGCAATCGATTGCAGAATTAAATACTCGCGTTATAACACCCGCGCTCAATATCGGAGTTCCAACTGCAAACCAATCCATTAATATTAATCTGCCGCAGGATCGCTGGCCCTTATTGGTAGGCGGCCCTGCAATAGGTCCTTCGGTTTTACTTTGGGGAATGTTGGCGGTGATTTTAATTTTGGCGGTTCAACTGGGAAAACGACAACTCACCCCACTGTCAACAACACAATGGGTTCTACTCAGTTTGGGAATAGCGACAGTCAACCTTTACATTCTGGCTTTAATTGCAATCTGGTTTATCACATTAAATTGGCGCATGCAGTTAACACAAATTTCATCCACACGACGATTTAAATGGATGCAGTTTGCACTTTTCTGTTTGTCGATTTTCAGTTTGTTAACCTTGCTGGGCGCGATTCCCTACAGTTTGTTAGCAACACCCGATATGCACATTAAAGGTAATGGATCGAGCGCTTATTATTTACGTTGGTATCAGGACATGTCTGCGGGTGATTTGGCACAGGCCTGGGTTATTTCCCTGCCATTATGGATTTACAAACTGGTAATGCTGGTGTGGTCAATCTGGCTGGCAGTGTCGTTGATTCGATGGCTAATCTGGAGCTGGAAAGCCTTGGGGCACGGAGGTTTCTGGTATGCATCGGCTGATTTGATCAGAACAGATTCAAAAGAAAAAACCGAAACCACATAATGATAAAAATGTCGCCGGACGAATTTTATTCATCCGGCGACACATAAAATACCTAACCTATTTTTTCAAAACTTGCTGGCAAACTTCGTGTCCATCGTTTAAATGCGCGACGCAAATTTGCCACATCGTAAAAATGTAATTTTCGTGCAACTTGTTCTTTACTCCATCCGGCCTGGTTTAACCAATAGAGCGCAAGATCCTTGCGCACCAAATCGTACTGTTCCTGAAAATGGCTTCGATGTTTTTTCAGTTTTCGTTTAAAACTGGCAATGCTCATACCAAATGCACGAGCAGTTTGTTCAAGATCGGGATTGTGTTGGATATTCCGGTACAGATAATGGTAAACCTCACTGACAAATCCTTTTTGAAATGGAATCACTTGCTTAAATCGATCAGCAGTCTCCAGGGCATTATTGAATGTGCTGGCACAATGGTTTTTCCATGGGCGGTATAACTCATCACGAGCAATCACCATTGCATTCCTATGGCTGGAAAAATGCACTTTATTATGTAAATGAACCTCATATTGCTCAATATAAACCGGCTTGCTGTGCATAAAATAAAATTGCCAGGGAACACTTTCTCCAGTGTGGCAACGCCCCAACGAACTGAGCGCAGTGAACATCATTTCCAATAAAAAAATCATCGAGGTGTCAGCACCACAAGCATCTTGCCAGTAGATAACCAGACAATCCCGTTCATAACTACGACGTAAATCAAGCAACGGCATAAGTTGTATACTGTGATCAATTAAAATATCAATTGCAACATACAAGTTAGCAGCGTTATTAATGGCCACCATGACAGCATTATCCAGTTTGGAAAAAAATCGGTGTCCCAACAAAAAACTCAGCTCATGGCTATGAATATGTTTTTGTATATTATTGATCAGCTGGAAACAATGTTGCGGTGATAATAACAAGCGTCTACTGCCGATATCATCGCGAAAAATTCCAGTTCCCCGTAATAATTTGTGCTCTTCCAAACCACGGCTTAACGCAAAATCAATAAGGTTGATCGGCCATTCATGCGCCGGAATAAACTGCGTGTCAATTTCGAAATAGCGACCTGGCTTAAAAGAGACTTCCCGGTCTGACGCTTGACCTGATTCTTGAAAAGTTTCTTCTGTAGGTTGATTTGAATAATTGTGCATACTATTTATCAGGCAGCGCGAGAAAAAACCTGACGTCGCTTTTCCTTGGCATGCAAGAGTGCGAGATTGGCGCGATCAATCAAGGTTTGCGGCGAGTCAGTATTGATATCGGCAATCGCCACTCCCAAACTGACTGAAATAAAAATACTTTCATCCTGATTAAGGGTTTTGCAGGCAAAATGTTTTACCAATAATGAAATTTCACAAGCCATATTTTCTGCAATAACCCGACCGGTGTTGGGCAATATCAAAGCAAATCTGTCACCAGCGTAACGACACAATAAATCACTGCGGCGAATGTTCAACAGAATTAATTCACTCAGTAACTGTAATAAATGATCGCCTTGTTGATAACCGTAACGATGATTAACATCACTGAAATTATCAACATCAATAAATAATAACGCCAAAGGTTGCGCGGCACTTCGATGTTCAGGCAGTGCCAGCAACAATTGTTTGCGTAAATAATCAGCACCACTCAAACTGGTGATAAAGTCGAGACTGCGGTGTTCCCGAAATAATCGTTCACGTTTACGCAATTGCTCATTAATACCAAGCTGCTCTTTATGCCAGTGATAAATTCCGAGTGTCAGCAAAACCAAACCTATCGGCATACAACCCGACTCTATCCAATGATCCCAGAGCATGCCATCGGGAAAACGAATAAATTCATCAAGTAAATCCTGAAACCCTGCAATAAAAATACTGCTTAATCCCAAACTTAAATATTGTGTTACTCGCCCGGCAGGACGGCTGTGCAAAATTAATCCTAACCACACCAATGCAAGTGCAGCAGCACCGCCTTCACCCAGCACATCCAGCCAATTTATTTCTGACAATAGTTTTAAATCGGCAGTTGCAAGACTTGCAATCAGTGTCAGATTAGCGCCCATGCCAACCAAAAACAGCTTCCATTTATGGTGCTTCAACATAAAAAGTTCACCGCAGGATAAAAATAAAAGTGCAGCACGGATAACAGATGATTATGACGATTTGATGAATTGCCAATGCAAGACAAGAAAACCCGCGGTGCATAACAAGGAGGCAAATCAGCTCAGGCTATTTGTTGGCATCCAACCACACTGGTAACAGAAGTGTCATTTATTCCACCTAGTTTGGCGCCGTCCAACACCTGATTGTATTTGTCTGTGACAGGTGATTGAAAAACCAAAAGGGGAATCACTGTGAAAAAATTTTTATCCATATCCAAAAGTAAACCGAAAAAAATATCCAAAACAATAATGGCAGTTGCTATTGCTGGTCTCGCTGGAAACATTTGGGCTGATGGCCGTGTTGAAGGCCAAATTACAACCACCGATAAATCTATAGCCTTGCAAGGTGCCAGGATTCGTATTCAGGAATTAAATCGCGAAGCAGTTAGCCAGCGCGATGGACGTTTTGTTTTTTTGGATGTGAAACCGGGCAACTACACATTGGTGACCAGCTACATAGGTGCTGATGCAATTGAGCGCAAGATAAACGTGCAGGATGAAAAAGTGACGCGCGAAAACTTTCGCTTGACCGGTGTGTCAGGCGAAGTCGAAAGCGTGATAGTGATTGGTCAAGCCGCAGGCATTAACAAAGCATTAAATAAACAACGCAGTGCCGACAATATTATTACCGCCGTCTCATCCGATGCGATTGGACAATTTCCCGATACCAACGTATCCGAAGCGCTGCAACGTTTGCCGGGTTTATCGATTGAGCGCGATCAGGGCGAAGGGCGTTATGTGCGCGTGCGCGGCATGAGCCCGGATTACAACGCCGTGACTATTAATGGTGTCGGTGTTCCCGGCCCCGATGCTGATCGTCGCGCAGTGGCGCTGGATGTGATCCCATCTGACTTATTGGAAAATTTAATCGTCACCAAAAGTTTAACACCCGACATGGATGCCAACTCTCTCGGCAGCAGTATTGATGTACAAAGTCTTTCTGCATTTGATCGCGATGGTATGTTTTATCAATTTACGCTTGAAAGCAGTTACGACGAAAATACTGAAGAAACCAGCCCGAAAATTGCGGCGACTGCCAGCAATCAATTCAGTCTTGGCGATGATGAAGATAATCTCGGTGTTGCTTTCGGTATCAGTTCTTTTAAACGTGATTTCGGTTCAGATAATGTCGAAACCGGCGGCGCCTGGAATTTTGAAGATGGCGAAGCGCGATTGGAAGAAATGGAACAACGCGATTATCGCATCACGCGTGAACGCTCGGGTATCACCCTGAATCTGGATTACAAACCCAACGCAGATACCGATTTATATTGGCGCAATCTTTACAGCGAATACACTGATTCTGAAATTCGTTTGGCGAACGTGATTGAATTTGAAGACGCGATTGCAGAAGGTGAAATCGGCACTGCCGAAGTGCAGCGCGAATTAAAAGACCGTGTTGAAACCCAAAAAATTCTTTCTACCTCTGTTGGTGGTCAAACCCGTTTGGATAACTGGATACTGGACTACCGTATTGCTTACAGCAAATCCAGTGAAGACGAACCACAAAATATTGCTGGTGCTGTATTTGCAATTGACGATGACGTAATAGCGGACGAAGCGTTTGATCTGTCTTACACCAATACCAATAAAATGTTAATCAGCGCACCAGTGGAATATTATCAATCCGTCAGCTATAGACTGGATGAAGTGGAATTGGGTAGCACCAATACCAATGACGAAAGTACAGCGGTGAATTTGGATTTCACCCGCGATTTGGAATTAGGCAGCAATCCTGCACAATTAAAATTCGGTGTAAAACACAGTCAGCGCGAAAAAGACAATGACGTTAATATTTGGATTGCTGAAGATTTTGTTGGCGAAACATCACTGAGCGCATTTTCGGGCAATCAAGTTGACTACCAACTGGGTCAATTTGGTAACAACATCCATGCATCGCAAGTCAAAGCGGCGATTGAAGATGCAGAAGAAGATGAAGTGGAAAGCAGCATCGGCGATTATCTTGTCAATGAAGATACCAGCGCTGCGTATATCATGGGGCGCGTGGACATTAATTCCTGGCGCATACTCACCGGTGTACGTTACGAGAATACAGATTTTACTGCCGATGGTTTTTCGTATAACAGTGAAGAAGACGAAATAACCGCTCAGAATTTTAGTAATTCTGACGATTATTTTTTACCTGCACTGCATCTTCGCTACACGCTTAACGATAAGACTCAACTACGTGCAGCCTGGACTAATTCGGTAGTACGCCCTGGTTTTGCACAGTTGTCACCAGGTCGTTTAATTGAAGAGGACGATGGCGATATTGAAGCAGAATTTGGTAATCCGAATTTGAAATCACTGGAATCCAGCAATCTGGATTTTGGCATTGAACATTATCCCGGTGTTGCCAGTGTGATCTCGGCGTTTGTTTTTTATAAATCCATCGACAATTTTGTTTATCAAACTGATTTGGGCGGCACTGCTGGCTATGAAGATTTTGATCAAGCGGTCACTTTTGTGAATGGCAATGAGGCCGATATATTTGGAATTGAATTAGCCGCATCCAAACAGTTCTCCAACCTGCCATCGCCCTGGAACGGTTTGCTCATTGGCGGTAACGCAACATTTGTTGATTCTACAGCAGAAATTGGTGGTTACGATGATGGTGAATTTGTTGCGCGCGATATTCCCATGCCCAGTCAATCGGACACTTCAGCGAATTTTATGATTGGTTATGAATCGGATTCGATCAGTATGCGATTATCTGCCAATTATAAATCCCATTATTTGCTGGAAGTATTGGAGCCTATGGAAGCGGATTACGATGCTTATGTTGATGATCAAATGCAGCTGGATTTTTCACTGCGTTATTATTTGACGGATTCCATCAAACTACATTTTGAAGCGCTTAACTTAACGGATGAAGTGTATTATTCCTACGTAAAGGATGCTCGATACAACACGCAATATGAACGCTACGGTGCGACATATAAACTCGGCATTACATTTATGCAGTTTTAATTGTTGTTTAACCCTGCTCTTCGTTTGAATGGCTCATGATCGAGTCATCCTGTTAAAAAGGTTTTAATTATGAAGGCTTCGCATAATTTTTTAATGGCCTGTTTACTCACAGGTTTTTTCTCATCTGCAACTGCAGAAGTTAATTTGGCTGATTCATTAACATCCGGCATGCTGGCTCCTTTACCTCTAACCCATCAACAGCAATCCACATTTTTCGTTGTAGGTGATGCCATTCACTGGCGCAATGTCAAAGGCGAATCGCTTGCACAATTGAATCAATCGGCGGAATTTCTGGATTGGCGTTACCCCGTAAAATTGCAAAACGGAAACGCATACTCATCCGAATTGGTTGCGGCAACGGTATTCTTGCCGGAGCAACAACCCGGTTTGATTGCGCTTGATCCGGCAACAGGAAAATTGCGCGAATTACTGCGGGTGCCCACACCTCAATTTAAAATTGAAAACCTGTGCCTGAGCCAGGCAGGTGGCAATCATCTTTCATTGTATTTATTGGATGAGCGCGGCACTGCAGAACATTGGCTGGTTGTAGATGCCAATGGTAAAGCCGACGCAAAATTGATGCGACGTTTACCGATTGCACCCAGCAGCAAATCCTGCGCAGTTGACGATGAACAGGATTTATTGTTTATCGCCGAAGAGGATATCGGGATTTGGGCACAAGGCGCATCAGAAGAATCTGCACCTGGTCGTATAGCAGTGGATTTGCAAAAGCCGTTTGGAAAATTATCCGGGTCTGTGGAATCGCTTGCAGTTGCACCGCAAGGATTGGTCGCTGTAATAGCAGAAAAAAAACAACTCGCAATCTACCAAACAAATCAGAACAAATTCATACAACAACCCTTGATTGAGCTACCAGACACAGACGAGCCCGAGATTATCAAAACCGTTTTTGTGGACACAGATAACACCGGAAAACATTCGCTGACATTGGTAGTAGGTGACGAAAAAACCGGGAATCATCATTTGTCATTGCCATGGACAAAAGCACCACACAAAAAACCGGCACATGTCATAGTCAATATCACACCCGATGTACAAACTGAAGTTATGGCTCGTTTTGGTGATGCAGCAGATGATCCGGCAATTTGGGTTAATACAAAACATCCACAAAAAAGTTTGGTGATTGGTACCAATAAACAACAAGGTTTATTTGTTTATGACATGCAAGGGCGGGAAGTTCAGCGTTTCAACACTGGGAAATTAAATAATGTAGATGTTCGCTACGGCGTGCAGATGGGTAAAAAGATTGTTGATATCGCAGTGGCCACCAATCGCGATGACAATAGTCTGGCGATTTACGCTATTAACCCCAACAACGGCAAACTGACTTTTTCCGGCAGTATCGCAACTGATCTTGAAGAGATTTACGGATTTTGTTTGTATCAAAATAGCAAAGGTATTACCTATGCCATTCCCAATTCAAAGAGCGGTGAATTCCAACAAATTGAATTGACTGCGAATACAGATCACCGCAATAAAAATATTTCTTTGTGGCAAGGAAAAAAAGCGCGCAGTTTTTTTGTCAAAAGCCAACCAGAAGGTTGTGTTGCTGACGATAAAAATCAACGCCTGTTTGTGGGTGAAGAAGATCAAGCCGTTTGGACGATTGGTGCAGAACCAAACGCGGGTGTCCAGTTGGAATTAGTCATGCGCGCCGGTGATTTATTGGTTGCCGATGTTGAAGGCATGGGAATTTATCAGGGCAAAGACAAACACTATCTTGTGGTATCCAGCCAGGGAAATAACAGCTACATTATTCTTGATGCAACCGCACCTTATAAAACACGCGGTGTGATCAGTATTGATCTTGATGCAAAAAATGGTATTGATGGTGTTTCTGAAACGGATGGGCTTGAAGTCACACACGCGAATCTTGGCGGTGTTTTTGGTGAAGGCATGTTAGTGGTGCAAGACGGTCACAAGGTTATGCCGGAAGCGCCGCAAAATTTTAAATACATCAGCTGGAAAAAAATTCGTTCTGCCTTATCACTCGAGTAAAGTTAAAAAATATGGTTAACAAATCAAAAACAAAAATACCTGATGTCGATGATATTCCGGTGAATCCTTCGGCGAACATCTGGCTGTCAAATGTGATTGCCAGTCGCCGCAATTTATTGAAAGGTGGATTGGGTTTGGCCTTGAGTGGCTTTTTAGGTGGCAGCTTATCGAGTTGCTCAAATCCGCAACCCAGTGTTTCTTTCAAGTCACTCCCAAAAAAAACGCCCAAAATTGGATTCCCTTCTGTCGCTATTCAAGATGCAAAAGATTTTGATCGAGTGATTGTTGCAGATGGTTACACCGCAGGTGCATTTTTTTCCTGGGGTGATGAAGTGGTCGCTGGCGCAGTTCCCTGGAAAGCCGATGCGAGTAATACATGGCAAGAACAAGAATTGCAGGCAGGACAAAATCATGATGGCATGGCTTATTTTCCATTTGCTGACGCACCCAATGATCACGGGTTATTGGTGATTAATCATGAATACACCAATCCTACTTTACACATCCATGGCCCCACAGAAACAATTGATATGCAGGGCATTATTCATCGACCAAAAGATGAAGTACTAAAAGAACAAGCAGCACATGGAGTGAGTGTGATTGAAATAAAACGCGATAAAAAAGGCGAATGGCAGCGCGTAAAAAATTCTGCTTTTAATCGCCGTTTAACAGCGAATACCCCCATGCAATTGACCGGGCCTGCGGCAGGATCAGAACATTTAAAAACTGCACAGGATTCTACTGGCACACAAGTGCTGGGTACTTTGAATAATTGTTCAATGGGTAAAACACCCTGGGGCACCTATTTGATCTGTGAAGAAAACTGGAACAATTATTTTGTGAATCGCAATACTGACGATTGGCAGCAACGGGTATCACACAAACGTTATGGAATTTCCAATCAATTAAACAGCAGTAAATATTATTGGGAAAGCGTTGATCCGCGATTTGATGCAACACCAAACAATTCTCACACCTTTAATGGTTTTGTTAATGAACCCAATCGTTTTGGTTGGGTAGTCGAATTTGATCCATTCAATCCCGATTCTATTCCAAAAAAACGCACAGCGCTGGGTCGTTATGCGCGCGAATGTGCGACTGTTGTACTAGGTGATAATGGTGAAGTCGCCATCTATTCCGGCGATGATACACGCGGTGAATATATTTATAAATTTGTTGCAGACCAACGTCTGGAAAAAATAAATCCCGAAGAAAAAACCGATTTATTGGATAAGGGAATTTTATATGTCGCTGCATTTTATGCCGATGGTCGCGGTGAGTGGTTACCACTGATTTGGGGTGAGCGCGGTTTGACACCACGCAATGGTTTTATGAGCCAGGCGGATGTCGTCATCAACGCGCGCGCTGCAGCCGATATACTCGGTGCAACACCTATGGATAGACCCGAATGGGTAGCCGTTGATCCACACACACGCGAAGTTTATGTCACGCTTACTAATAATGTTGAACGTGGCATAGATCCGAATCAACCACTTGATGCAGCAAACTCGCGCAAAGAAAATCATCACGGACAAATTCTGCGTTGGATTGAAAAAAATTCAAACCCGGCAGCAACCGAATTTATGTGGGAAGTTTTTTTACTCGCGGGTAATGCAGCAGAATCTTCTGTACCAGACAATCAACGCGGGAATATTATCGGTGATATTTTTTCATGCCCGGATGGGCTTTGGTTTGATACTGAAGGTCGTTTGTGGATTGAAACAGACTTCGACGATGAAGAGGATCTCTATCAAACAATGGGATGTAACCAGTTACTCTGTGCTGATCCACTTACGCGCCAAGTAAAACGATTTTTAGTGGGGCCACGTGGTTGCGAAATTACCGGCTTGACCTCAACACCCGACGGTAAAAGTATGTGGTTGAATGTTCAACATCCCGTTATCAGTTATCCAGCGAGCGATGGCAAAACCCGTCCGCGTTCAACAACCGTTTTAGTCACCAAAAATGATGGTGGCGTGGTAGGCACATAGTTAATTCGTGTAATTCTGCACAACGGCCGTTTCCAATTATTCTACAATCTTGAATACCATGTGCCTGGCAGCAACTCCCGGCAATATGGTTGACCCTAAAATAATAGGCAAACAAAATTAAAGTAACACAACGGCAGGTTTATTTATGAAATTATCCAAACGAGAGTTTTTGCTATGTAGTGGGGCAGCACTTTTGGCAAGTCACATTCCGCTCCGCACAATAGCAGCGGAAAAAACCGGACTAAAGGATGCCTATAAAGATCGCTTCCATATTGGCACCGCAATTAATTCATCTATCGCAACAGGTCAACATCCCAACTTGGCGGCAATTATCAAACGTGATTTCTCTTCTGTAACGCCGGAAAATTCATTGAAGTGGGAATCCTTACGTACTGAAGAAGGCAAATGGAAATGGGATCACGCTGATGCATTTGTAAACTTTGCACAGCAACATAAATTACAGGCCGTAGGCCATTGCCTGGCGTGGCACAGCCAAACACCGGATTCTGTTTTCAAACAGAAAAACGGCGATTACATTAAACCGGCTGAACTCAATAAAAAAATTGAAGAACATGTCACCACACTTGTCAGTCGCTACAAAGGAAAAATAGCCGCTTGGGATGCAGTCAACGAAGCAGTGGGCGACGACAAGCAAATGCGCAAAAGTCATTACTACAATATTTTGGGTGAAGAATTTATCGATAAAGTTTTTCACACTGCACATGAAACCGATCCTGATGTACATCTGATTTACAACGATTACAACAATGAACAACCCGACAAACGTAACACCACACTGGAATTGATTAAACGATTACAAAAACGTGGTGTTCCGCTGCATGGACTGGGAATGCAATTGCATGTTGCTGTTGATGGCCCAAGCATTGAAGAAATCGAAAAAAGTATTGTGGCTTTTTACAATATGGGTTTGCGGGTTCATATCACTGAATTGGATGTGGATGTATTACCGTCTGTTTGGAATATCCCTGTTGCAGAAATTTCCACGCGCTTTGAATACACACCTGAGCGAGATCCGTTCAAGAATGGAATATCAACACAAATGAATGATCAACTCAGTAAACGCTATGAAGATTTATTCAAATTGTTTATCAAACACAAAGATAAAATTGATCGCATTACTCTTTGGGGTTTAACTGATGATATGAGTTGGTTAAATAATTTTCCAATAAAAGGCCGAACCAATTATCCTTTATTGTTTGATCGCAAACATCAACCCAAAGATGCTTACTATAAAATTTTAGCGCTTTGATATAACCCTCACATTTAATGTCATTCCTGCGAATAATCACATGGATGTGATGCAGTAGTGCAATGCAGGAGCAATTGCCGAAGCAGGGATCCATTTTCGAAATGAAAAATAAAAAAAAGGTGGGCAAGTGCCCACCAAACAAGACGCCGGTTAGCGTACTAGACGATTAAAAATTCCAATCAGCCATTACCCAGAATTTGGTTGTGTCTGTGTAATTGGCTCCAAGGTTGTCACCCATTGAGTATTCAGCTACTTTTGCAGTCCAGACAACAGCACCAAATTTTCTACTCAAACTGAAATCAATTTCACTACCAAAGTCTGCATCGCCTTCGTTAGCGTCATACTTGTGATAACTCAGTAATGCCTGGGCACCGGCAACCGTCACCCCAAAATTGAAATACATGTCTTCCAATCCTGCCGCAGGTGTTGTCAAAAATTTATCAGCCCATCCATTAAATGCGTGCAGCGTTGCAAAAGGTGTTGCAAAACCATAAAGCCCTTCATCAGAACCCAGCACTTCAAAGCCTGGCGTAAAACTGAATCGTGATACATTCCAGGTTGCTTCCGCCAACATATAATCGGCTTCAAATTGTTGGTTTGCACCCGCATCTTTTTGCGTTGCATATTCAAGGTTATAAAGGAATGATTCACCAATGGTACCCTGCCAACGAACACCGAAAGTGTCACTGGTTAAGCCCAATTGAGAGAGTGGATCATTCACATCAAACAAATAGGCGTAACCAATTAATTTGCCAGCTTCAATACCGGTATAGCTTGCATTTAATACATGGCTGTCCATATGAATATCGCCAATCGGATTTTCATTTCCGAAAACACGATTCACATTTTTGATGTAGGCATAAGTAAAATTGGTGTAACGAATGGTTTTGTTGGTCCAGGAAAGTCCATCATAAGTTTGTTCGTTTTGTCTCCAACCTACGTTGCCAACAAAGCGCGAATTATCCAACACCAAACGCTGACGACCAAATTTCACCTGGTTGTTAAAATCAGCATAACTAATAAAACCCTGATTTATTTCCGTACCAATCGGGTCAGCAATAACAGCTGTAGTATTCGCTGGATAACGGTTATCGTTGGCTGCGCTGCGGTAATCGTAATCATTTGTCATCTCAGCGACGTTATCCATTTCCAAGCCAAAACTAAAACCATTCCATGGGCCGGATTGATAAGACAAACGCGAACGGGTTGTCCAGGCATCGGCTTCACGATCAACATTGTTATTCAATACATCTTCTGTTACGTCTTCAAAACGGGTGCGGAAATTAACTTTAATACTGCTGCCCTGTTGCATGGATTCTGTAAAGGTTTTTGCTTCAACGGTCGATGCGAGCACAAACAAAGAACAACTTGCTGACAGTGCGAGTGGCAACATATTTTTTTTCATAGAGCATTCTCCAGATGTAATGTGAGCTTTAGGAATCGACATCGTTGATTATTTGGAGCATCCAAAGTTGATGTGATCTAATTCCGCTAGAGCAACGCTTGTGCCAAGTGAAGAAATGCAAAGATTTGCGATGAAAATTTTCATGCAAATCAACATATTATCGATTCAACGTTTTTTAATTTGAAAAATAATAAAAAAATGATGCAGCACCGAGTTGGTGATCATTCAGTTTTTAGCGCACAGTTTTTTAACCATTCGATTTTTGAGCGTGCTTTGATATTGTGCAAAAGCATCTGAAGCTTAAAATCAGCAAGCACCAAATGAATGCAAAAAATTAACAGTATGGGAGGATTAAACAAATCATCACAGGCTTAAAAAAAAATCGGACATCAATTGATGTCCGATTTTTTAAAACCTGAATCTTATTTACGTTCAAAAACTCAACTGATTATTCACCATTAGACCTCACAACGAAGACTGCACCCCTACCTGGCCTGTGTGGTAACAAATCATCTTTGCCGTCGCCATCAAAATCAAACGTTAACACTTTATCGGCAAGGCTCAGTAAGTCATACCCACCTATACCTTTAATGCCGTTGCTGGTGTTTCCGAGTACGCCGTACAAAGTGCTAAAGGAGCCGTTGCCATTTGATTTAACAGCGAAAGCGGCACCTTTGCCAATTCGATAAATAAACAGGTCATCGTTCTTGTCACCGTTGAAGTCAAAAGGAAGTATTGCATCATTTACATCCAGCAAGTCATAGCCTCCTATACCATTCGCGCCTGCACTTCCATCATCACCGACGGCGTAGACAGTTGCAAAACTTCCATCACCTATAGAGCGAGCAACAAAAATAGCACCGCGGCCCGGGCGATATAGAACAATGTCATCAAGATTGTCGCCATTGAAATCAAAGGTTAATACCTTGTCTGATCCACTTAATAAATCGTAACCCGCTATACCATTGGGAGCTGCCGCACCATTGTCACCTACAGCGTAGACAGCCGTGAAGCTCGCATCGCCGTTAGAGCGCAAAACAAATACAGTTCCGGTGCCCGGTCTATATATCAGTAAATCGTCACGATTATCAGCGTTAAAATCGAAGACCAGAACTTTGTCAGCTGTGCTGAGTAGATCATAGCCACCTATACCATTGGGAGCAGCTGAACCATTGTCACCAACAGCGTAGGTTGTCGTAAAACTGCCATCGCCATTTGAACGCGCAAGAAATGCCGCACCCCTTCCGGCTCTGTAAAGCAACAAATCATCCAGTCCATCACCGTTGTAGTCCAGTGGTAATACATTGTCTGCAGTACTGAGCAGGTCATACCCCGCTATGCCATTAGGTGCTGCTGAACCGTTATCACCCACTGCATAAGATGTGGTAAAGCTACCATTACCTTCTGATTTGATGACATAAGCAGCACCTCTTCCGGGGCGGTAAATGAAAAGATCATCTTTCTTATCGCCATTAAAATCGAAAGGGAATGCACGATCATCGCCACTCAAAAAGTCAAATCCACCTATACCATTAGGTGCAGCCCCACCATTGTCTCCGACAGCATGTACCGCAGTGAAACTTCCATTGCCCTCTGATCGCATAACGAAAGCAGCGCCTGTACCGGGACGATATGCAAATAAATCGTCACGTTTATCGCCATTAAAATCAAAGGAAAATAATTTGTCAGATGGGCTTAAAAGATCGTATGAGCCTATACCGTTAGGTGCGGCCGCTCCATTATCACCAACCGCATATACCGGGTTGAAGTAAGCGGCATTTGCACCGGCAGATGAATAATATGTTTGCGCCATTTTGATGTCAGTTGCACTTAGATTGCCTCCTCCATTCCAGCTGGGATTGCAGTAATTCATCACGGACGCCAGATCCCAAGCGCCAAACAGTACGTCACCGTTTGATCCTTGAGGGTCATCTGTGCAAATGGGTCTTGGTGTGTCGCCTCGGTTTTGTTCGTGAGCAAAACCTAATGCATGGCCAAATTCATGTATTGCGATAACTTCCGAACAATATTGAATGTTATTTTGGCAGCTGGGTGACCAATTTTGGTAGGTGAAATTTAATACCATGCCATCTATCACACCGTTCAAGTTTTTTCCCAATCCTTTAGTGTGAGGACCAGCATCTTGAATTCTTATGCGAATACCTGAAGAGCTGGCTTGACACTGCCCCCACCCGATAAATCGTAAATCTGAATTTGCTTCCCATGTTCTCGCAACCGCATTCTGAATCCAGCCTCGCTGATTGGCAGATGCAGCCGCTTCATTTTCCCAACAGACAGGTATTTGCCAATTAGTCCAAAGGCTGGAAGAAAGAGGGAATCCTTTCTCTTCTGCTTGTGCGAATGCCGAGCTTAATAGCACACAACCTGATGCTATTGATGCCGCAATTTTTTTCATGATCTATTGCTCCTGAATATAAATTAAAAAATGTAAATGCCTTGTATATTTACTTGAAAATCGCAGCGAAAATTTTTTTAACTAGATCCTCCTATTATTCAAAGAGAGTTTTGCACGAATCAAAATTAATCGTCATTCCTGCGAAGGCAGGAGCCGTCAGACCAGCGAAGCTAATCCAGCAGTTAAAAAATTTCAATGAAATCAAAGTCTGGATCCATGCCTTCGCAGGGATGTCGAAATGAAATTAAACAAAAATGGATTCGTGCAAAGGTCTCTCGAAATTGTTAATTAAATAAATTTGCTAATTTTTAATATGAAGTTGATTTCAATTAAAAACCTTTTTGATTATTATCAATTGCCTACATTAAAACAATAGTCAATAAATGATTGTCACGACAAAAGATTACTTTTAAACACAACTCAAGCTATAACCAACACACAGCCATTGCTTATTCGCATCAAAAATGTTACCAAACAGTTAAAATGTAATTTCAGCGCCAATTTTCTTTCATGACGACAAATGAAATCTTGCGAATTAATCTGGACAATTTAACTGTCCACCAAAATTGATTGATGAAATATTGAATATTTTTATTAGATAAATTAACTAATTGTTATTTTCTGTTTTTACGCCTACTTGCATAAATTATTTAACCTCGTCCCTACCCTGTTTCTTCAGATAATATTCAATTAGATATTGAAATGAGAATTTATTTCAAATTTAAGTAATTTAATTTCGGTTGTTAACTGAATCCGGGAATTACCACTTAATTAAATACTCAAGACCCAATGCCAGATTATTTACATCATTGCGGTTATATTGATTAATCCGGTATTCCGCAATTGCATAGAAATTATCGACTATCTCATAGCCCAATTGTGTTTCCCATACTGCAGGACTTGAAGGGTAGCCATCCGGTAAATCCTGATTGAATGTGTGATCAATAAATCCTGAAAGATAAAGCCGATTACTAATGTAGGGGAATGTCATTTTGTAAGAGTGTTCAATTTGCCAGACATGCCCAGGTTCTGAATCCCACTGATAAGCGTGAAAATTTATAGCCCAGCTTAAATGAACAGCGGAAAAGAATGCCTTCAGAAAGTCCGTATCGTTTAAACGCCAACGAAATCCCAGACGATGTCGATCGTTATCTTGCCCGGTACGCAAATTAAATTGGGCCGTTAATTCAAGTGGCGAATCGTCGGCTATTTGCCAGCGGATATTTTGTTCCGTGTAGTAAGCGGTAGTATCTTCCAATTCGCCAACACCGGGCTGATTGATAAAATTAGTCAAACTAAAATACGAAAAACGATTTGGCAGACTAGCCGCCAGGTTGATTGTTGCTACCGAATCTGCATCCACATCTGACAAATAGCCATACGCATTAAGGTCAATAAACCCCGCTGATGTATTTTTAGTGGCGGCTTGCGACTTTGAAAGCATCAAGAAAAAGATAATCGAGAGAAATGCGGCGATTTTGATAATTTGCATACTTATTCCTTATGAAAAACGGTATCGATTTTTACCCTGACTTTTCGCATCGTAAAGTGCAGCGTCGGCTCGTTTATACAGTGTATCTATATTCTCTGTGCTACTGGGAATGACACTGGCACAACCAGCACTAACTGACAGTTTCCCCAATGGAGAATAATCATGGGTAATATCGCGAACGCTGATTTTTTTGAAAAGTCGATCGAGAACTGTGCTTATATTTTCTCGTGGAGTATTAGGTAATAAGAGCGCAAATTCTTCTCCGCCCACTCTAGCCGCCAAGTCTTGCGGGCGCCCAATAACGGATTTTATAAGATGCGCAATTTCACGCAAAATCGAATCGCCTTCCAAGTGTCCGTAGTGATCGTTGTATTGTTTAAAATAATCTATATCGATAATAATCAGAGATAATGCTTGTTTCTCCCTCGCGCAATGACGCCACATTTGTGTCATCTCGGCATCAAAACGACGGCGATTGGCGATTCCCGTTAAGCCGTCCAGCATAGCAATATTGCGTAACACATCTGCTTGTAATTTGTGTCTTGTATGAGTCATTACTCTCGCTTTGGTAATCACAGGATTGATGGGTTTATGAATAAAATCCACCGCGCCGATTTCAAATCCTAGAACCTCATCGGTTTCGTTAAGCTGCCCGGTAATAAAAATAACTGGAATATGTTTTAAAGCTGGATCTGATTTTATTTCGCGACATACCTCGTGCCCTGTCATTCCATCCATTACTACATCCAACAGGATAATGTCGGGTAATACTTGTTTTGCCTTGGCAAGGCCAGCCTCACCATTGGTGGCCATAAAGACAGTAAATTCCGATTGAAATAAATCGTAAATTAAACGAACGTTCACTGCCTGGTCATCTACCACCAGTAATCGTGGCTTCTCACTCTTTGGTTCAAGCCACACATCTTCATCATCATTTCTTGTCATTATCATTGCCTTTCAGCAAAACTTTTTTGAGAGTTTTCAGTGTCTTCTGTGCCTCGGGAAAATCCAAGGACTCCACTTGCGCATAAAACATTTTAATATCAGAGTTAGCTTTATAGGCGGCTATCAACTGTTCTGCAATTGACATTGCACTCATGTTGTCCTCGGCTAAATATACATCCGCTTCATCCAATAGAGACCGCAATTGCTCGGGCGATAATTTGATTTCAGTGCTGGCTTTTTCAACATCAAAATCCAATTTTTCCAATGCCAATACACTTTGATCAGCCAAATTGCCAAATGCAGAAATGGTGGCTCCTGATAAGTCCAAACCTTCACGAGATTGCACTTCCAATTCGGCTGATGTATTGGCCAGGCGAATAGCGCCCAATGTTGCGGCTAGTCCTTTTATCGAATGGAACACAGAGGTCAATTCATTCTGATTTTTTGCATGAATTGCAGCTTCCAATTTTGTCATTAAACGCTTTACTTCGTTGCCGAAGCGATCGCGCATCCGCGAAGCTAATTCACGATGCCCACTAAAACGTGCCAGTATGGTTGCAACTGATTCGGTTAATTCGGCACTCGCTATTTGAGGTTCCAGTTTTTGTTCAGACACTAATGAAAACGAAGAGGCATTGCCATGCTTCAATCCAAGCTGATGTCTAATCAAGGGAACCAGTTTATTAATATCAAACGGTTTGCCAATGTGATCATTCATTCCCACCGCAAGGCAATCAAGACGATCGCTTTCACTGGCGTTAGCAGTCATCGCAATAATAGGCAGATTTGAAAATTGACCTTGAGCACGAATGCGCCTTGTAGCTTCAAGGCCGTCTATATCAGGCATTTGGACATCCATTAACACAAGATCAAAAGAATCTTCTTGCTGAATTACTTTTTCTACCGCTTCCAAACCGCAAGACGCAACGCTAACAACTACTCCGGCAAGCATTAGCAGTTCCGATGCCACCTGTTGGTTGAGTTCATTATCTTCAACTAGCAGAATCTTCACGTCTTTAAGAGGAGCATCGTCGGAATTTTCAGTGTTGGGTAATGATTTTGGTTGTCCACCCATTACAGATTCCACCAGCGATTCGTGGACTTTTGTAATAGTGACAGGTTTGATAATTAATTGATCAAAAGGCTTTTGTCCTGAGTGTTCCACTTCATTAATCAGTTCCCTTTCATAAGCAGTGATCATAATAATTTGAGGTAATCTATTGTAGTTTTTTCTAGAGCGAATTTTTTGACAAGCTTCGAAACCATTCATCAATGGCATATTCCAATCCATAAGTACTACATCAAAAGGGTCACCCGATTTATCTGAATCCTCGATTGCTTCGAGCGCGGCAGTTGCAGAATACACTTTAACAACACGCCATCCTTTATGCGTTAGTCCTTCTGATAAAAGATCAGCCAATAAGGGGCTATCATCGACAACTAGTACCTTGCGTTCAGTAATATTGTTGTATTGCGGATTGTCATTGGTTGAATGAGTGGTTGTGTAAGGTAATCTAAGATCAAACCAAAAACAGCTGCCCTTATTAAGCTGACTCTCCAGTTGCAAGTCACTTCCCATTAACTCCAACAACCGTTTACTGATTACTAATCCCAAGCCTGTTCCACCATAGCGGCGAGTAGTGGACGCTTCAGCTTGTGAAAAACTTTGGAACAGGTGAGCTTGTTGTTCTTCAGACATACCTATGCCTGTGTCTTCCACCCGAATACGGATAACAACACTGCTGTCTTCTTTTTCTTCTACTAATGACAAACGAATAATAACGTGACCCGCATCAGTAAATTTTAAGGCATTACCCGCAAGATTGATTAACACCTGCAAGATTCGCAACCTGTCTCCAACCACCAAATCGGGCAATCGCCAATCCCGATCAAACACAACTTCTACCGGTTTCCCTTTTAGATTTCCTGCAAGAATTACACCGAGTTCTGCCAGTAGACCTTCCAATTCAAACTCGGTGGGGTCAATCACCATTTTGTCAGCCGATATTTTTGAGAAATCCAAAATATCATTCAAAATTCCTAATAGTGATCTCGCAGCGGATTGAGCCTTAGTAAGATAATCTTGTTGCTGAGTACCCAGCGGGGTGCGTTTAAGCAAATCCAACATGCCTAACACGCCATTCATGGGTGTGCGAATTTCATGACTCATATTGGCTAAAAATTGAGACTTTGCGTTATTGGCTGCATCTGCTGCGTCTTTTGCATGCCTCAACTTTTCTTCTGCATTACGCTGAGCAGTTATATCAATATTAATGCCTATTACGCGTGTGGCATTGCCTTTAGCATCTCGTTCGACATGCCCTCC
>CAMLML010000046.1 GCA_946481095.1 uncultured Cellvibrio sp. | reverse complement strand
TAGTTAAACCCAAGTCTCGAGCCAATTGCTCAGCCTTGACTAAATCAGTAGTGATATTACTGAAATAAATTTTATGTTCTTTGTCAGAAAAATTAATTTTTTTATCCTTCAATATTTGCATGGCTTGAGTCATCACTCCAGAACCACCATCTTCAGTAATCCACCGAATGTGTTTAAAAGATAGCGATGACTCCATAGTTTTCGCCAACAAAAGAGCAGACTCATGTAAATCCTTAGATAGATGAGGATTAGCAGCTTGTTTTCGATTATATAAACCTCCAATTGGTTTTTTCACTTCATCTTGTGGGGTATAGTGAATATCAAAACCACTCCCTTCCAAATCATCTGATTTAGAACCATTCGGCGCAGCTCCAATTGCTCTTACTGAGCGCTTAATTGCCTTGGTTAAACTTCTATGCTGATCGGAAACAGTGACTATTCTTCGATCCATAGGTTTAATTTGACCATTTTTAACAACTTCAGAACTTTGAAATTTGTTATTTTTAAATTCAATTCGATGCAACCCAGGTTTAGCACTATTCTCTTGCAAGGCTTGATAATTCAAACTCGCCTTTAGGTGATAAATAAAAAAACCAGTTCCAATTTTGTGGGCATATGCTATACAGCCCGGCAATATTAATTTATAAATTGCATAACCATTGGTACCCGCTTCTTCATAAGTAAATACATTCGGCTTAAATACATTACAAGCGAGCAACGACTCAATTTCTTTAACAGCAGTCAACGCCCAGTAATTTCCTCTGTGTGCCAAGAGGCGCATATTGAGATAAGTGACATGACAACTATCAGACAAACTGACGTAATGTTTTTTGCTACCTTTAACAATTATTTGTTCCATAAAAACTCCATGTGTTAAAAAACAAAATTACTTTCCACTAACAACGTACTACCAAAAGTAAAAACCGGTACTGTTACACTGGTTGCAATACTTCCCCAGTGAACAACTGAACCGTTATTTAAAATTGCAGCAAAAGATCTTGAACCAGATGCAATAGAACGAACACCTACCAATGAGCTCACTACTGCACTTGTATCACCGCCATACGCACTATTGCCCCATGCAACGACAGTCCCATCAGTTTTTAAAGCAGCAAATGCTTCCTTAGTAGCAAACAAACTTTTCACATTGTTCAGTTGACTGTTAACTGGAGCACTATCACCACCATAACTGGAGTTACCCCAAGTAACGACAGTGCCATTATTCTTTAAAGCTGCAAACGCTCCTCTAGAAGCCACAACAGATTTAACATTAACAAGATTAGCCGAAACACTGGAACTATTCGCAGCATCACCGCCACCCCAACTAATCACTGTATCGTCTGATTTGATTGCTACCATAGCTTGGTTGACTTTGTAGCCAATAATTGACTTGGCATTAGTTAGTTGGCTACTGATGCTAGCTGTATCACCACCAAACTCACTTCCACCCCAAGTTACAACACTACCGTCCAACTTAACGGCTGCGAATGCACCTCCAGCCGGAACAACCGTTTTCACGTCAGACAATCCAGTAGGACCTGTAGCACCCGTTCCCCACAAAGGATTACCCCATGTCACTACACTGCCATCATTCTTTACTACAGCAAAAACACCCCGCCCCCCTACTAGAGACTCTATGTTGATCAAATTTCCTGACACCGAACTACTATCACCACCGTTCAAAGCCATTCCCCAAGTCACAACACTTCCATCTTTTTTCAATGCAGCAAATGCAAAACTTGTTGAGCTGACACTTTCTACATTAACTAAACTTGCCTGAACAGTACTGCTGTCACCGCCCTCACCATTATCACCCCAAGTTACGACATGACCATCTTCACGAACAGCTGCAAAAGCCGTTTCTGTTGCGACAATACTTCTTACGTCTATTAATTGTGGTTGAACTGCAGAACTGTTGCCGCCAACCTCATCAATACCCCAAGTCGTAACCGTTCCATCCGTTTTCAAGGCAGCGAAGGCAGCGTCATTTCCCACTATGGACTCGACCTGATTCACCTTATAAGCCACAAACCTGGTTTCACCTGAACCCAATTCGCTTTTCGGTGTAGCCACAATTGTAATTTTGCCAGTGCGATATGCATCTGCAATTTGATAACTGTTGGTCGTTGAAACAGGATTGGTTACACCTTCTACGTACCAGGAATATTGTGTTTGTTCGGGGATGCAGTTTTGGCAAGTGGATTCTGCCGTAAGAGTCACGTCAGTTCTTAGATCGACTCCATCAGTTAGTTTAAGCGTTACCATTTGTGGAGCCGCTTGAGCGGTGGTGGTAATACTGAAAGTTTGTGTCACTGTGCCAATTGTGACGCTAACAGTTGTTGCTGTTGATGAAGTCGGTGCAGTGGTACCGCGTAATTTGATGGATTGATTTTTGTTGATTGTTCCCGCCGATGAAGTAAACGCAGAAAAGGTAGAACCTGTACCAATTGCATATTCACCACCAGTAACTGAAACAGGAGTTCCATCATCCATCCCCGCAATTGTCACGCCGGTTGATTCCACTTGCGCAGTAAAATTTGCATTGGTTGCAGCGGTGAAAGAAAAATTGTCAGGTGTTCGATCCGCTGCGCGGGTTGTTACAGAATAATTAGCTGATACACCACCAATGGTTAATGTGGCTGTTGCCAGTGTAGAAAAACTGCCGGAGGCAGCGACACGAACTGTGACTGTGTCACCCGCCTTGACGCTTCCGGATGTACCGTAAGCTGCACTATTGATGCTGAATGTACCGCCAGTGACGGAAACACTTGTCGATTTATCTATGCCACTGACGGTAATGGAATTTGAAGTTTGCGAACTCGATGGCTCAACTCCCGTTACGGCAGTAAATGTAAACGCATCCGGTGTTGTATCGCTTGACTTTCCACCTCCGCCGCCTCCACCACCTCCACAAGCACTGATAAATAGAGTGAATAAGATGGTGAACAAAGTACAAATCCGGGGTGAGTTCGTCATTTCCGTTAATCTCCTAGAGGCGTTTTTGATTGTGTTATCTGAGACAAATTTTTGAGTGCACATTCAACCACGAATAGAAGACATCATGAAGCAGCGATTAAAATTTGAGTCAGAAATTTGTATTCACATGAAAAGGTTTTGTGAACCAGAGCACAGTTACGATATGTGATTTTTTATGCCTTCACTCAATCAGCTTTTTAACGATGGCAAATCCAGCACGGATTTTTTACCTCTGGAATTGTCTGCAATCTCCCATTAAAAATTCCGCCGACATTGCAATAAGTCTTTGAATCTCACGGAATCATGGCTTACTCTTGCGGATCACAGAATAAGTAATCGCTGAAATTAAGGAGTAACAATGGCTTCACCCCATATTGTAGATTTAGGCGCCATATTAGCGCCCATCTCCGAAAGCTCATCGACCGGTGTTGATGTCCGACAAGACATTTCACCCACTTCCATTTATCAAGTCATTAAAAGCGCACGCAACTCTGCCAGAGCTGCCGAACGAAACAGCATTCTCGAAGATGGAACAAATGACGCTGATCAACATTGGCGAACGATTATTGATCTCGCACCCGAACTTTTATCAACTCAGGCCAAAGATCTTGAAGTGGCCAGCTGGTTTGCAGAAGCGATGGTGCGTTTGCGCGGGGCTCAGGGATTACGCGATGCATTTTTAATTATTCACGGGTTGATCGAAAACTTTTGGGAAAATCTTTATCCCATGCCGGATGAAGATGGCCTTGAAACACGGGTCGCCTGTATAGCTGGATTAAACGGCGAAGGAGTGGAAGGTGTTTTAATTGCGCCTATCCGCAAAATAGAAATCACCGAAGGCAAAACCCATGGACCTTTTTCCCTGTGGCAATATCAACAAGCTCTTGATGCACAGAAAATTCCCGAAGAAAAACCACGCGCAGCCAAAATAGAAAAATTGGGATTTTCGTTGGAAAATATCGAAACAGCCGTGAGTGAATCACGCGAAGATTTTTATGTGAATCTTCGCGATGACTTAAGCGAATGTATTGCTATTTATAAAAAGTTAGGAGCATTACTGGATCAACATTGCGGCGCTTTTAATGCTCCCCCTGTAAGAACGGTAGTGGATGTTCTGAGTGAGTGTCTTGGTGCTGTTAGTCATCTGGGTAAAGACAAATTCCCCCTTGTGGAAGAGGAGGTGGCAGTGGACGTTGTAGCAGAACAGAATGATGCAAGTGAATCCTCTGCTCCCAAAGCTGCGCCCAAAGCGGGGATTAACTCGCGCGAAGCCGCTTTCAAACAGATAGAAGAAGTTGCACGTTATTTTAAAAAAACGGAACCTCACTCCCCTATTTCCTACATGCTGGAAAAAGCGATTCGTTGGGGCAATATGCCGCTCAATGAATTGATAAATGAACTGATTCCCGACGACAGTTCACGAGCGAATTACAGCAAGTTAACCGGTGTTACACCTCAGGAAAAATAATTTAACAACCCCCTAATCAGGAGCAAAGCCATGGCAGAAAGCATACACGACAAGTTAAAGAGAGTGAGATCCCCACGGGTGCATATCACTTATGATCTGGAAACCAACGGCCAGAAAGCCGAAAAGGAGTTGCCCTTTGTAATGGGCGTGATGGGCGATTACTCCGGCGATAATGTCGAAGGCAAAAAGCAACTCAAGGATCGCAAATTCGCCCAGGTGGATCGCGATAACTTCAACGACCTGCTCTCCAAAATCAACCCGCAGCTCAACATGAAAGTCGATAACACCCTGGAAAAAGATGGCACCCAGATGTCAGTCAATATCGATTTCAAAAGTCTGGAAGATTTTGAACCGCACAAACTGGTCGAGAAAGTAGAGCCGCTGAAGAAGCTGATGGAAACCCGCAACAAACTGCGTGACCTGCTGACCAAAGCAGATCGCTCGGAAGAGCTGGAAACCATTCTGGAAGACGTACTGAGCAATACCGAAGCCCTCTCCCGCCTGTCGAGTGAATTGGGCACCGATAAAAAAGACGGAGATAAATAATGGCGAAGCAAGAATCACAAACAGCCGCACTGGAAGGACAGGAAGCGGATGTCAGTTTTCTGGAACAGGCGATCGGGGCAACCCGGCAGACACCGCGCGATGAAACCGAAGACCTGCTGCGCACCCTGACGGCTGAAGCGACCAAGGGTACGGTCAAGTGGGATAAAAATCTGAGTGTGACCATCAACTCGGCCATTGCCGCCATCGACAAACTCATGTCGGAGCAGCTGGTCGCGATCATGCACAATGAGAAATTCCAGAAACTGGAAGGTTCCTGGCGAGGTTTGCACCATCTGGTCAGCAACACCGAAACCAGTTCGCAACTGAAATTACGGGTGTTAAACATCAGCAAGAAAGAATTGAGTCGCGATCTGGAAAAAGCAGTGGAGTTTGACCAAAGCCAGATTTTCAAGAAAATTTACGAAAGTGAATTTGGTATTGCCGGTGGTGAACCTTATGGTGCCCTGATTGGTGACTATGAATTTTCAGCCCATCCGGAAGATATCTCCCTGCTGAGCAAAATGTCGAATGTGGCCGCTGCCGGTTTTTGTCCGTTCCTGTCGGCTACATCACCCAAAATGTTTGGTTTTGATTCCTTTACAGAACTCTCCAAACCCCGCGATCTGGAAAAGATTTTTGAATCGGCCGACTACATTCCCTGGCGCAGTTTCCGCGAGAGTGAAGATTCCCGTTTTGTTACCCTGACCATGCCCCGTACTCTGGCGCGTTTGCCTTATGGTACAGCGACCAAGCCGGTGGAGGCTTTTAACTTTGAAGAGGCTAATGTCACTGCCGATGGCAAACACATCGAAAGTGAACACGATTCCTATTGCTGGATGAACGCGGCATACACTCTGGGTACTACCCTGACCCAGGCTTTTGCCAAATACGGCTGGTGTACCAGCATTCGTGGTGCGGAAGGTGGCGGCAAGGTAGAAGGTTTACCCAGCCATGTGTTTACCAGTGATGATGGTGATACCGACCAGAAATGCCCGACTGAAATCGGCATTACTGACCGTCGTGAAGCCGAACTGGGCAAACTCGGCTTCCTGCCACTGTGTCACTACAAAAACACTGACTATGCGGTGTTCTTTGGTGCACAAACCACGCAAAAAGCCAAAAAGTTCAACGATCCGGACGCCAGTTCAAACGCGGCCATTTCAGCCCGTTTGCCTTACATTCTGGCCACCTCCCGTATTGCGCACTTTTTGAAAGTGATGGCGCGTGACAAGGTGGGTTCCTTTATGGAAGCGGCGGACGCCGAGCGTTGGTTGAACAAGTGGTTGTCCCAGTATGTGAATGCCACACCCGGTGCCAGTGCCGAGATGAAAGCCAAGTATCCTTTGGCAGAAGCCAGTGTGCAGGTGAAAGAGATTCCGGGCAAACCCGGTTCTTACAGTGCGGTGGCTTATTTGAAGCCCTGGTTGCAGATGGAGGAGCTCAGTGCTTCCTTGCGTCTGGTCGCCAATATTCCCAAGGTGGGATAACGCTTGATCAAGAGGGGCATGGCCCCTCTTTTGTTTTGCCAGGATAATTTTTACGAAGGGAGAAATTCGATAGGGAAAGTCACTTTCACTGGCTCCACATTGCCAGGTCCAAAATTAAATAATTTAACCCTTCCCAAAATTCGCTGCTCCAACCCCGGATTGTTTAATTCACTGTGTAAAATTCTGACGCTGATTACCGAGCCATCCGGTGCAATATTAAGTTCCAAAACCAACTTTCCTTTAAGGCCCGGCGTGTTTCGTCTTTCACGATTGTAGATAGAAAAAAGACTGGATTTATTTTGATCAAACACCATTGAAATCGCTTCTTCAGATCGAACATTACCGGTTCGTCCTGTTGAAGGTTTAGCGGTTTTCCCTGCTGCAGCCACCTCTCCTTTTTCATTTTCCTTAAACAGTGTTTGTTTCACATTGGCACGCTCCCTTGAACCTAATTGTGATGTACCCACTTGCGCAACATACTCGGAGTCTTTTACTGCTTCTGTTGCTGCAGGTGCTGTACCCAATAAAGCATCCGTTGACACATTGGCAACCGCTGTTGTACCGGATGATTCCGTCAGGCCACCGCGAACATTGGTATCTGCAGCAGAAGAGTCCAACAAATCAGACAGCTCGCTGCTCAACGCAACCAAACCACTTTGTGCTGCCGTATCGCGTGCGACTTTTTCCTCTTGTGTTAAAGGCACCTCCTCTTCTTCTACTTTTCTGACGACACTGGGTTTCACTTCTCTCACAACTGGTGGGGGAGGAGGTGGTGGTGGAGTCACGGGCGGTGGTGGTGGCGGTTTGGGTTTTTCAGATAAATATTGTGCAACCCGATCAGGCAGATCTACAACTCGTTTGGTTTTAGGCGGAACATTGACCATTGCCATAAAAATAGACAAGAGCAACGCCAAAACCATAACCAAAATAAAAATTAAATAAAACCGTTTGCTGTCCCCTTGTGATTCAGGAGTCCATTGCAAAGCAATATTTCGATAATTATTGTCTTTCACTGCCAGCCGTTTCCTTATTTGCTATTTGGGTCACCGCAAATGCAATTTTTCGATAACTAACCTGCTGACAGGTTTTCAAAACTTTATCCACCAAACTGTAAGGTAAATTTTCGTCGGCCATAATCGTCAAAGATTTAACTTTGCTGCCACTTGTGTCTTGGGCAGCTTTAAATTCCAATTCTGTTTTCAAAGCGGAAATAATAAGATCCTGCTCACTAATATCTTTTAACAACACCACCACGCGGCCATCCACCATGACTTCACGCATAGTCACCATCACACTGACATTCTCTTCAGGCATTGTTTCAGCAATCGATTCCGGCAGTGTAATATCTTTTTTACTGGGAATTTGTTGACTTGATGAGTTCACCAAAAGAAAAAAAACCAAAATAGTAAAAATGTCCATCAGCGAAACAATATTGAGCGCTGCCGGTTTCAACATTTTGTTTCGTCGTTCTATTCTGCGAGCACGCTTTGATGTTTTCATGGTGACGGCACTACCTGTTCTTCTTCAGGAGCGACACCAATTGAGACGTTCGGAAATAACTCAACGGTTTCCACTGTTGCAACCTGCAAAATTTCAGCAGATTTGACATGATCCATAAGCTCTATCACCGTTTTATATTTAACGTTTTTATCAAGCAATAAACTGATGTTTTGTTCTTCAGGAAATCTCGATTTAATCTCTACCAATACTTTGGTAAATAAATTCCAATTGGTATTGCCAGCTTCGTTGTAATCAACTGATTTAATCAAACCCAAATTCACATCCTGAATACTCAGGCTGGTAGGTCTAACCAAAACCTGAAGCTGAAGTTTAATTGACTCATCTTGCTTTATCTTTGCATCCAATGCTGGTAAATACAGTTCAAGAATAGACATTTTTGAAAACACAGCAGTGATCAGCAAAAAAGGGACGAGAACAACCATCAGGTTCAAAAATGCAGTGATATCCAACTCGACCAGATCATGCAATGATTTTTTTTTGCGAACTGTCTTCATGAAAAATTAGTGTCCTGATTCATCATGGTCAGTCATCAGGTTCAGGCATTTCATAGTTGCCATCTCAATGTTATCAACCAATTTGGTTGTTTTGGTTGCCAACAAGGAATGGATAAGAATTAATGGAATCGCAGCAAGCAATCCAAATGCGGTTGTATTCATGGCAACGGAAATACTGGCAGACAACCGATCCGCTTTTTCAGCGACACTGGCTTGAGCTACCGCATCAAACGCATCAATCAAACCAAAAATAGTGCCCAACAACCCAAGAAGAGTGGCGATATTTGCAAGTGTTGCCAAATAGTGTGTGCGCTGTTCCAGTTCAGGTACAACCTCCATAACACCCTCTTCCATTGCAGACTCAACAAGCTCGCGTCTTGCGTTGGACTTTTTTCGTGACAAGCCGTACGCCAAAACTCTTGCCAAAGGTGTTGAACTATTTCCCAATGCTTTACTGGCACGATCAAAATCACTCGCCTGCAGCATAGGTGTAATACCTTTCCATACTTTATTGGTTTTATTTTGTGTAACGGCTATATAAATAAATCGCTCAACAGAAATCGCTATTCCCATAGCGAACACCGCCAATATGGCATACATGAACGCGCCACCGGCCTGAAAAAAAGTAATCAATTCCGCAACCATGACCCACCCTCACTCATTAACTGTATTAATCCAGACCCTGACGTATAGCCATAGTCTCCACTTTTTGTTTGCTTACCTTACGAAAATCCGGTTGAGTATCTGTCTCGCTATAATTTTCGTTAGCTTGCAGAATTTGTGCACCATTGTAGCCTTGATCAACCAAATCCAACAGCTGTTTTCGTTTCAAACGATACGAATCAAACGACAGTATCCGATTGAAATACTCACGTGATAAATTTCGTAATGATTCAGAATAATTAGCATCTTTCATTTGTTGATTCCGATCTACAATTTTTCTATTTCTCTGAGAACCCTGAAGCCTGTAGCCAAATCAGGTGTCCCATTATGCGGATTCAAAACAGAAAGTGTGCAACTCTCCATCGCCGTTTCATAAGAACCACCTGCTACATAACTGACACCACCTGCACCACTCACCCACTCCTGTGCATTTCCTACATGATTGACAAGCCCCCAATTATTTTGAGCGCCAATACCTATACCGAGCAACGCATTACCTCGCTGGATTCCACGGGAGTTCAACTGGCAATTTCGATTGGGATCCAATTTATTACTATTTGCTGTCGCTGCATAAACCCATTCACTATTTGTCGGCAATCTATATTTACGTCCCGTTTTTATACTCAACCAACGCAAATAGGCTGTCGCGTCTGTGTAGGAGATATCGGTAATCGGAATTTGATTATCCGCTCCGGTTTTAGGTTTACATGATTTATTGTCACGGCAAAAAACGTTGAATTCTTCGATGGAGACTTCATATTTACCAATAGCAAATGCTTTGATTCTATCTTTTGCAGGAATCACCACCAACAGCGGCCCATTACCACCACCAATAGGATCGCGACAACTGCCACGCATACCTTTGGCTCCCAAACCAGCAAGGGAAAGATCACAGCTGTCTTTTTCCTGAATATTAATATTCGCAATCACCGCATTACCTGGAAAAATGGCGATTGCCAATCGTTTATATTCTTCTGCCCGCTTTGGAAAATTAACGCCGACTTTAGCAATACAACTGGCAAGAGAAGTGACCATTTTTCCTTCGTCTTTACGATAACGAGTCAAGTCTACTTCCCGTAATTTTTTTACTGCAATATCCAGATCGCGCATATTCAATGCCGAGCGACACGCCAATTGCTCATTTACGTTTTGTAACGCCTGATCATAACTACTTTTTTGAACTTTAATATTTTCTTCAGCACGATTTTCTTCTTGTACTTGCGCAATTTGTGATTGTTGTGCCTGTCGCGCCAATCGGTTTTGTTCCTCTTCGGCCGCGCGTTTAAGTGCTTCAGCTTCTGCTGCCAATGCGATCGACTTTTTAAGTTCGTCCAATGCTACAAGCAAACGTTCTACCAACGCCAAATCACCGGCATATCGGGGTGCATTTTTTAACAAGCGTTCAGCTAATTCAATTTCACGGGAGATAATCACCTCATCAATTTTTTCCAAATAGGCTGAGTATATAATGCCGCGAATATCAACCAACCAGGAATTATCTTTGCCGGCTAATTTTTCGATGGCCTGAACCTCAGACCATAAATCCTGCTCCCAAGCCTGATTGAATTCCAAAGTAGCAAGCAAATTTTTAATATTGGTTTGATGTTGCTCCATACGCAATTTCAATTCAATTTCATTGCGGAAATCATCCTCTGAAAATATTCTTTCCTCCGGCTTGGAGAAATATAAATAACCAATAGTTCCTAACAGACCAATAACGACTAAAGACATTATCGCCGCTTTAACACCGGAGAAAGGTTTTTCAGTCAACCCTTGCCAAAACTCTTCGACTGATTCAATACGGTCTTCGCGATTAAATTCCAACGCTTTTTCAAGGGTTTTCCATTGTTTGCGGGTGAATACATTTAATCGACGAGCTTTAAGTTTCTGCCGTGCAGCTTCGTCTGCATGCACGCGATTGAATGGGTGCTTGCCAGAAAAAATTTCATAGGCGACACAAGCCAGCGCATAAATATCATCGCGCGCATCCGGTGCTTTGCCTTCCAGCATTTCTTTACTGGCGTAAGCCGGTGTCAGAGCTCCCAGATTTCCCGCATCAAATACCGTTTTGTCATCTCCCGGTAAATTGTCATAAGACTCCGCTTTGGCAACAGCGCGAGCAATACCAAAGTCAAATACTTTGGATACACCTTTGTTGGTAACAAAAATATTGCCCGGTTTAAAATCAGAGTGAACAATATTTTGTTCATGCGCATAAATTAACGCTGCAGAAATTCCCTCCAATATTCGCCAACCGTCTTCTTCCGGTAAACCGGTTGCCCGATATTGATAAATCAATTCATCCAGGGGTTTGCCATCAAGAAATTCCATAGTCATAAATACACGATCACCATCCTTATCGAAATCGTATACGTTTACTATGTTAGGGTGCGCAATTTGTTGTGTTTTGCGAGATTCGCGCTGCAAAGCAATAAATGCTTCAGGATGCGATTTGAACTCTTCACTTAATACTTTAATCGCAACATAAGGGTCGCGATCCTGCGCTTCTATTTTTAATAGATCCTTCGCTTTATAAACAATCCCCATCCCCCCGGCACCTAACATGTCTTCAAGTACAAAACGCCCTTTCAGAACAAGATGGTCGCCCCCTTCTTTCAGATTTTTTATTAATGCAGCATTGGCCGCAGAAGCTGCATCAGGATTTTTTTTCGCGGGAAGCACACGAGTTGACGGTGAAAATTGAGTCGCATCTTTGGGCGATGCGGTTTCATTGACAGAGATATTTTTTTGCGCATTCAGCGGCCGGTTTTTTTCCTGCGTAGCTTGCACGGCTATTTCAGGACGAGCGTTCTGCGAATTGGCATTAACCGGATTGTTTGGTTTCGGCTGGGTAAATCGGGTTTTATCCGGATTCTCTTTAGGTGCAACAGCTTCAGTTTTTGGTTTAACCGGTTTTGATTCTGATTTTAATTCCGGTGTTGCCACTCTGGTTTTATCAACGAGCTGGGTTTTATCGACAAACCGGGTTTTATCTTCTGGCTCAACAGTTTTTTTCTGTTGGGTTTCCACACGCGGCTTATCGGCACGTGACGGATCCAAACGTGTTTTATCGTCACCTGGGTTACCGCTATTTTTATTTTCCGGAGTATCCATATCAAACCACTGTTACCTTCCTGCTTCGCCTTTTAAAACAATTATCGAAACATTATCACTCGCACCTTTTTGCAATGCAGCTTGCATAAGCAGTTGCACGCAATCTTCTGCACTTCTGTAATTCAGGTGTGCTGTTATTTCATCTATCGATATGGCGTTATACAAACCATCACTACAAAGTAAAAATGTATCGCCAATTTGCGCACTGAAAACATTCAGATCCACATACAACTCTTCTTCTCCACCCACTGCACGGGTGATGACGTTACGCTGCGGATGGTTTTCCACCTCTTCCGCAGTGATGTGTCCCATTTGCAACAACTCTTCAACCTGACTGTGATCGCGGGTCATCTGTGCAAGCTGTCCATTACGATAACGATACAGACGTGAATCACCTACCCACAATGCAACACCAACACGACCACGTATCACCAGACTGACGATGGTGCTGCCCATCGAAAAATTTCCAGGTTGTTGGCTGGCATAATCGATAATGTCGTAATTCACATTGATCAGTGCATCATCCACTGCATCAATAGCTTCACTTAACAATTCAATCGGGGGAATTCTGGCAAGTGCATCAACAATTTTTCTGGACGCAATATCACCTACCTGATGCCCACCCATGCCATCTGCTATAGCCCATAAACCGGCATGCGGTAGCATTAATACAGAATCCTCATTAACACTGCGCACAGTTCCCACATCGGTCAAGCTGAAACCCGACCATTCGATAGGAATAAATTGTGTATTGGTCGCACTCAACACCATTTTCATTATTCCTGAAACATTGCACAAAGTTTATAAGGCTCTTGCCATCCACCATGCTCCCAGGCGCCATCCATCATTGAAGGCACTTGCTGGCCAGACGGCAAGCCACGGGACACAAACAGGCAAGGCTCAACTCTTTCAGATCCTTTGGTGTGCCAGATACTGTATGTTGGCAACAGATTATCCAAACACACATCCAACATAGCTGGAAATGTGGTTAAAGCTGACTGCTCTTCCATATCCATTTTGACCAGCATATTGGATGAAAGCACAACATTTCCTGTTTTTTCGTAAATTAAATCGTTGGGAATACTTAAGGTTTGCAATTGTGATAATAATTGCTCCAAATCCAATTCACGATTCAATGCACTTAATGCCGATTTTTCCAAATTTGCAAACCATTCTTCCTGCGCGCAAATAAAATTGGACGGATTAACCGGCGTTGTAAATTTTGCCAATATTGAAAAAGGAAAATAACGACCCACTTTATCAACACTGGGCAACACAATGCCTGCCCAGGTATTTTCATCAAGTACTCCAGGTTTCAATACAAATCGCCAGATAGGACTGGTCAAATAAATGTCCAACCAATCCCCACCAATTTGCTCCTGTGATGATTTGATATAAAGCTGTAGCCATGAATCCCATATTTCAATAATAGAATTAGGCAAATCACGATAAATAAAATCACCGTATCCGGGTAACTTGCCAAAAAAACCTGTTTCGTTTTTGTAATTCACATTCATACCTAAATTCTTTCCGGACACTTGAATGCTGTCAGCAATCCCCTGCGCAAAGGGTTATTAACGCTTTTGGTTTTGGCTTCATAGGTAATCTGATTTTCCATATTGCCATTGTCGATTACCGAGAAAGCAATTAAATACACATTGGATGCAGCCGTTTTGGTAATTCTTGATGAATCCAGTAACCGGAATAATGCCCAGGGACCCGAGAAAGTTTTTTCATGTATGGAGTCGGTTAAATCTTCAAAAATAATACGCAAACGCAAACTATCATCCCCGCCTGACCATTTGATGGTTTTCCAGAATTTCGGGCCGTGTTTATATTCCACCTGGGTATCACCCAACTCCAGAGTGAATCGTGAATGTTTTTCACTCATATTCATCGGACGCAATTCAAGTTCTACCGAAGGAAATTCACCTCCTCCCTGGAAGTACATACGTTTTATTTCCATTGCATTACTGAGTTGGGTTAATGCAGAAGCAGAAATTCCAAGACTGAAATTATCAACTCCCTTATTTCGCCAACCGTTTTTAGTGTCGATGAAGGGCAATAAAAATTCTTCGCTAAATTGATCGATAGTGCCACCTGGTTTGAAAAAAGCACTGAAATCCAACATGGCAATTTCATCACTGGATGAGGGATTAAGCGGGTATTTTCCTGCAAGTACTTGCGCATAAGGCGTATACACTCTGGCGCGCCATTCGCTGCCCACATAACCATTGGCGGAACCTAAAATTACTTTCCAGGATTGATCGGCCAAATCGGTCAACCATCGATTCACCGGGTCAGGTAAAGTGGTGGCGTAAGCTTTCAAGGCTGTTACAGGATTACTGGAACCACTTTCGAAACGCGCCTTGGCAACCTCAAATGCTTTTTTTCCCGCATCAGGCGCCATCGCAATTTCTGCTACGAAAATTTGCAATTCCTGAATTTTTTGCAAAATACCGTCAACAGGCGCAGGAGCACGCGAACTTTCACGCATCAACAAATTAAGATCTTTAAATTGTTTATCCACACGGGTGGTTTCAATATTACTCGCCAGTAAACCTGCAACCTTGCCCGTTTTACTTTCTGGTTTCTTATCTGCAATGTCGTCAACAACAGTCGTCGTCAGTTGGGTATGATTCAGACCTGTTTGCAAAATAGAAGACAAGGGTGAATAAACCGGATCAGCAAAACTGGATAACAATGTTTTCGCCTGAAACACATCCGTAAATTCAACAACATTAAGATTTTGGTAAACATCCAGCCAGACACGACTGTAATCTGCCAAATAATAATCTTTAACCTTTCGACTGATTTCTTCCAAATTTTCTTTGGCAAAAACCACACCTTCATCACCCATCAACCAACGCTCTTCGGCGAGACTGCTGATCAAGGGCGAGTCAGCGGAAAAATCAAGATTTTTATAGGCATCAATTGTATAAAGCCCTGGAATTGTCAGTGCTCTGATTGCACCTCCATCCATTTTGTAAGTTGATCTGACCGATTCACCAAACTCGTTCAGCAATTCAACTTGAAAAGCGTAATCTTTATCCGTTTTTATTTTTTCATAAATGCGGATATCCGCCGGTACACGCAACAGTGTAGATCGGGTATTTTTAACAATGCGCTCATCCACTTCTATTGGATCAAACTTCATCTCCAATAATTTGTCGAGATGTGATTTCAGTTCTTGCCTGCGTGTAATATCTGCTTCGAAACGTTGCGCCCAAAATGCATTGAACCACTCATTCACTTTTTTTGTATCCAGATGATCATGTTGATTCAACATCATGTAAACACGAAATGTATCGAGAAGATCATCGCCACCAGAACTGCGACTGAGAGAATCCTCCAACAATTCTTTTAATTTCGGCAAGAAAACAGTTTTCAGCGACCTTTCGTAGGCTTCATCTGCTGCCCGGTCAACACTGGGATCATACATGCCCAAACCGGATAACCAGGGATGATCCTGTTGGTCATACACATCGCTGGCTTTGGCAAGCGCATTGAGTGAAGGCAAAACCACCCGTATATCTTTATTTCTGACTTGTATTTTTTCTTGCTCGCTTTTGAATGTATCGACATAGCCTTCAACTTCTGCCATGGACAAATTATGACGAGTGATGCTGCCACTCCAGATAAGCAAACTACCCACCGCTATACCGGCCAGACACAAAAATGCTGCGCGACGCGCCCATTTAAAAATCAATTCATAACGCGTATTGGAACCGACCAATTCTGCTTCCGGAAATATCACATCGCGAAATAAATTGGTCAGGAAAAAACTTTTACCTTGCTGACTGGGTGCGTTGGATGTATCTCGACTGAACCCAAAATTGGCAGCAACAGATGTCATTAATCTGTCAATAGGTGATCCATCCTGAGTACCACTGGAAAAATACACACCGCGCAAATAAGGCTGCAGCCGGAAACGATTTGGCACAAATGCTTTACGGGTAAAATCTTCGATAATCGCCTGAACATTTTCCATTTGTTGGGGAAAACTGTTAATGGCTGCACGGCGTTTAACATCGCGCTCCTGATGCATGCGCCCAACAACTCTGTCATACAAACGACGGGAAATTTTTTCCAGCTCTTTTGTCAGAAAATCAAAATCCGGTGATTGACCCGGTGCTGCTGCATTGGGCAATGACACACCCCAAACCTGATTGCGATCTTCTTTGCCAAGGTCTTCAAAAAATTCGGTAAAACCTGAAACCAAATCCACTTTGGTAAACATCAAATAAACAGGAAATCGAATTTGCAATTTCTCCATCAATTCATCCAAACGTGAACGAATGGTTTTTGCGTGTATGGATCTTTCTTCTTCAGTCTGCGTCAACAGATCATGCAAACTGATGGCAACAATTGCACCGTTAATGGGTCTACGGCGACGATTGCGTTTGAGCAAATCCAGAAAACCTTCCCAAGCCGAACTGTCCACCACCCTATGACTGTCCTGGGTGGTATAACGACCAGCTGTATCGATTAATACTGCTTCATTGGTAAACCACCAATCACAATTGCGGGTCCCGCCCACACCTTGCAACGCACCTTTTCCGAATTGATCCGCCAACGGAAAATCCAGACCTGAATTCACCAGTGCAGTTGTTTTACCGGAACCCGGTGGGCCCACAATAATGTACCAGGGTAATTCGTAAAGTGCTTTGGTGCTGCTACGCCCCTTGAATTTTAATTTTTTCAAGGTTGACAGTGCTTCCGTGAAGCGCTGATTGATTTGATGTATTTCTTCCAATGCCTGGGTTGAATGACCCGCTTGCTGATTTTTACTAATATCGGAAACCAGATCCTCATTATTTTTTTTATTTTTTAACTGTACCCGCAAATAATTTAACGCCCACAACATCACCACAAATAAAATACAAAAAACCCTGACAGTAACACTGGCAAGCGGCGCTGAATTATCACCACCAAATTTTATTTGCGGCCCGGCAAACCAGATTAAAAGGCCAAACAACAGCAGACCAAGAAATGCAAAAAATACAGGACTGGTAAATATTTTTTTCATCGGGAGTTATTTTCCTTCTACTGGATATCGTTATCATTTCGCTGTTCGTTTACCGAACCGGAAATATTTTGTAATTCTGCAGCCACGGGTGCAGATGATGAATAAAGCCAATAGCGGAAACCTGAATAACCAAAAAATAAAATAGCTCCGACAAATGCCAATACCACCCAAAGTGGCACGTAGTTTTCAAGGCTTTTGCGCACGTTCCCAAGCCCCTGCCAACTGGCAGACAAGTTTCTTTCATAATCACCACGATATCGTCGAATGATGGCATAAAGCTCTTCACGCAACTGATCCAGTTGATCTTTGCCTCTGTCGGTCAAACGGTACTTGCCTTCAAATCCCAAGCTCAAACAAATATAAAATAATTCGATAATTTCAATATTTTCTGCCGGTGATTGGCGCAAGCGATCCAAAATCATAAAACATTTTTCACCACCGGACGTTTCATTGTGAAAAATTGACAACAATGTTCTTTGCGACCAGGCACTTTCGCCGCCCCAAGGCGTGTTCAAAACAGATTCATCCAATACAGAACAAATTAAATAGCGCGCCGACAAAATAACTTCCTGACGAATGCCGGCATCGCGCATACGCCCTTCAAAAGTTCTGATCTCACCAATCAATCGTTGATGCAATCCACCTATATCACTGTGCGACAGCGAATGTCGGGTTTTTTCAAACACAGCAAGTAAAGTAGATGCAAGATTGACCAGGTTATTCAACCCTTTTCCGGTATGAAAATTGGTTATCTCAACCGAGGAAACGTTTCTTGTTGGGGCTTGCTGGGGCGCAGCCTGCCCGGATCTTTGTCCACCGGGTGTGGGTTGTTTAAGCACTGTCCTGTTGCCACCGGGCATAGGCTGTTTGAATACCGTTTTATCAGAGTTGTCAGACATGATGTTCTCTCAATGTAATCTGCCGGGATTGGCAATAGACTTACAAACGTATAGCCCAAAATTCCATTTCCAAACCTGGGAAATCTCCCCCGATGTGCATTGCAAAACCGCCGGAAGTTGCGAACTCTTTCCAGAGTGGATTTTGTTTATCCAATTCAAAATAGGTATAGCCTGATCGATAAGGTATTTGTCTGGGTGCAACAGGCAATGCTTTCAAACCAACACCGGGCATAGCGACATTGACCAATTGACGAATACGTTCAACCGGGCCAATTTTCATTTGTGCCGGCAATCGGCTGCGAATCATTTCTTCTGCAACATCTGCGCGCACCGCAAGTACAAACATAGCAGTACCCAGCAAGCTTCGATCACCGATTTCGGCGACACGAATACCGTATTTTTTCTCAACCAACGCCAATGCAATTGCTGTTTGCTCATAGACCATTGAAAGGCCGCTGCGCAATTCAGACATCAAAGGTGTAAACGTCAGTTGCAAGTTTTCGTGCGCATAAGCCGGAAATTCAACCGGCCTTTTGGTGGTCGCAACAAAAGTGCTCAGTTCACCGGCAAACTGCATGACTTCGGAAAAAAGTGTCAGCGGATGCAAACCTTGTCTTTGCCCCAAATGTTTTGCATAAGGCTCAATACGATTGAGAAATTGCAACATCATATAATCGGCGATTTCTGCCGTACCGCCACGACGGGTATCAGCAAGCCGCCCCGCAATTGATTCCGCACGATGATGCAACAAACCAACCAGTTCATTCAGAAAAGAAACCAGTTTTTGTGCGACACGGCAATCAAGACATGTGGGGATGTATTGGTCATCCAGTAATACTTCTTTATTTTCGCGCGATTCAGAAACCTTCATGACACCGACACAGGCGTAACCACTGCGATCATCTGATTCCAATAAAAGTTTGATGCGCAATTTTCCAATATCCATTTTGTACAAATCGCCATTTTCATCAGCAACATCGCGCACATCATTTTCGACCGAATAGTAGCGCGCCATTCCATATGTACTGCCTTCAGGCAACACGTCAACAGCACCGGGTCTTTTTAGGGGCACACATAAATACACCACCTGATTATGGGTGTTTTCTGCAACTTCCAATACCGGCGGAATATCATCAACATCGGGGATACTAAAAGGCGTCCCATCAGGAAAAACACCTTTTGCTTTTAATAAGGAAATTTTACCCAGCTTTAATAATTGCTGATCAAATTCAAATTCCTGTAATCCCCAGGCATAAGCACCATAAGCGGAGCATTTTCCGCCAACGTAACGTTCAAAATAGCGTTCTTGTTGTTGAAAATGTTGCGGGTTAAGAAACATTCCCTCAGACCAAATGACCTTGCTTTCTAAAGACATAGCATTATTTCCAATCAACTAAAACATTATGAAAGATCCGGTTAGGGATTATGTTATTTGAGCAAAACCAGATTATTGGCTGAAATTTTTACTTTGATAGAATTGCGCACAAGATTACTCGCAGAAATTGGAAACACCACTTTGTATTTTGCATCTTTATATTGATAAAACTCTGCATACAAAGCGACATACTGTGTATCTTTACTCAGAACGAAATTTTCAACGGTATTTTTACCGGGTGCCAAACGCTTTAATTCCTGCTTGGCTACCAGATCCGCACCAATTGCTTTTTTATCATTCTCATACAAGGTAATAAAATCAGCGCGATCAAATAATTTGGTTGCCTTGAGTTCATACAAACGAATAAACAAAGGGCTGGGCGTTCCACTTTCATCAGGGTTGATATCGGAATCAACAATAATTTCCAATTTAAGATCGGTATCCAGATTAAGCGCACCACCCACTTTGGTATTAACAGTGCTGCAACTTGTCATTAACAGCAGTGATGCAATCAAACACACGCTATAAATCATTCGTAAACTCAACATAATTTTTCTCTACTTTTCGTTTTGTTATTGATCACTTCTAGCCGCTTTGCGCCTGGCACTGACTAACTTGAATATTTGATTTTCGTATGCCTGCACAAAGTCATCACCAAACAAATGCCTGAAGGATTGTTCCATATTCTCGGCATAACTTGCAAAATGCTCGGCATAACTATTCCAGTACTTGGCTTTTTGCATACCCGGTAAAGTGACACCTTTGGATTGTTTATCAAACTGCTTTTCCAATTTCTCGGGATCAAATCTGTCCATCATTCCCTTGAATGCCGAACGCATACCCGCAATGATGGCGATCTGATGATCCGCAATGCCATCGAACCCTTCCGTAAAAGATTCAATTGGCCCTTTGTAAGCACTGTTTTTTCGCACAAACATATTTTCCAACGCATCTTTCGCATTCACAGAAAATTTCAACGGATTATTTTCAACAGGTTGGATGGTCGTCATATTCATGCGGAATTCGTTTTTAATGCTGGCACGCGACCGCAACAGTTTCATCATGCCATCGACTATGACTGGCATTAATTCACCTACAGTTTCAGCAACTTTTTCGATTTCTTCCGGCGATAATCCTTCCAACCCCATAGCCTTCACCAACGCACTATTGGCGGCTGCGCTGCCAACCGTGTTTGTCCGCATTACTGGAGCAACAGGCTCCTGTACTGGCGGGGCTTTAACCGGTCTGGCAATAGTAGGTTCAATCACTTGAGGTTGTGGAACCACAACTTCAGGTTGCGGTTTTGGCTGTGACTGTGGTTGCCGGGCAATTGTTGAGATGGGATCGGCTAAAAAATCATCTCCCATCAAATCATCATCGCCCCAGTCCTCCGGAATAATATTATCCGGTGGCAATACATTCGGCAGGTTAAATGAATCCGTTATAGCCAGACCACCCTGTTGTTGACTCCCGCCCAAACCATAAGAACCAATCTGGGCATAGGGATCAACCGGCGTTGCAAAAGCGTTGGGGCTACGCTTATCCAGAGCAGCAAGTGGATCACTGGTCTCCAAATCACGTCCAAACGTATCTTCTTCAAAAAACGGGCTGGATCCGGATAAAGATCCACCCGTACCAAAAGAAAAATTATCGGATGATGTTTTCACAGGTTGGGCAAACGGATCAGGTGCCAGAAGTGGCCCTTTGCCAAACACACTATCAATAGACGTCTGAATCTTGACTTGCAGGCTATAGCTACCCATCTCAAAAGAATCACCATCCTTCAAAATGGATTTGGATCCCTTGCCCAAAGGAGCAGGAGCATGATTCAAATATGTGCCGTTGGTACTCAGGTCAGTAATGTAGTAACTACCGCCTTCAAAGGTAATTGAACAATGACAGGACGAAAGATATTTTTCAGGATCGTCTAAAACCCAGGTATTTCTTTCACCTCGCCCGATAGTGCCACCCTGTTCACTAAAAACACGTGAAGACTCACCATAACGGGCACCCAGAGGAGCATTGACTACAGATATTGTTATCGCCATTCCGTTTTTCCTGAACTCATGGTGTGAATTTTCTGGAAATGAACCGTTGATTCCAGGTTATTTCAAAGGGCGCTCATTATATGCCACCCTTCTGGCCGGTTCAAAATTTACTTGAATATCAGCAGTTTGTCACAGGATTCATAAATACAACACGATAAAAAATACCTGATTCATTTTTTTGCAAAAAAAACGGCGACCCAGTCACCGTTTTTTAAAGTCATTGCATTACAGGCGCATTTATCAACGAATATTATTACAACTTCCCACGCTCAAACTTTTCACCCAAATCTTTAATTAAATTCAGCAGACCGCCTTCGTAAAGAAAATTTTCGGCAAAAATTATTTTTTGTGGCGCATATGCATTAAGGCTTTTTGTAAATCTATCCTCTCTGGAACGATTTACCACTGTATATCCTTGCTGATTGTTACCTGCATCCATAGCTCTTTGAATACACATCATTTCACCACCAACATCCTGATCTTGGCTAGTCATTGCACCAGGGTGTAAACCACCTTGAGATGAAGGAGTTATGTAATCTTCAAGTGCTTTAGAAAACCATCTTAAAAACTCAAGTGGCGCCTCAAATTGACCGATTCGTTTAAACGAACGATCCCCAGCCATTATTTCACTTCTGATGCTTGTTATAATTACAAATTCATCGCACTTGTGAAAAAACAAGGTATTTTGATAATTTAAACTATCAACAATACGACTTAATTCCACCCAATTACTTGGATAAATTAGGTCGTTCTTAATCTCTATTAGCAATTCTTTTTGTGGGTATTTAGGTTGTAGCATAGTAAATTATCCTAGCTTTTGTAGACGTATGGCGTCAGCTTTCACCAATTGGTCAAGATCAACTTTTTTACGTTCCAAGTTGAGTGTTTCTACGACACCAAATTCCTGATCCCCATTTAAATTAGCAGTTAGACCATTCCCTAAAAAGTGAGGGTTATTCCCTACAGAGTTTTGCATAGCAAATCTCTGACGCATTGCATTTTGTTCATCCATACTTAAACCACTTGATTGCAAATAATCATCAAAATGTTCAGGATTTTTATCACCTTCACCGTTTAACATTTTACTCTTTACCGCAGCCGCATGATGTTTCTTGTACTCTGCCTGAAACTCTGGTGTCATTATTTTATCGGTAACAGCAGGAGGAAAATCATCAGACAATTCCTCATTAGCGAATTCGGAGATATTTTCAAATGTAGGTACCAATGTTTTGGCGTCCGTAATAGGAAGAGCTTTCTCCGTATCAATAATGATCATTGTGTATTCACTTTCGGGGTTGTATTCAATTCCCAATTTCTTACAAATAATTTCCGGATTTGAATCAGCATCTTCTATTTGATCAAAGGTCGTACTCCAATATTTGGCGCCTTTTCCCGGCATCGGAGCGCCCATTGAACCTGCCTTGTTGTTACGTTCCAGATAGCCGTACTCCATAAACCTTACATGAAAACGCTCATTTGCAACTGAACCTGATTTCGCCATTGCAACTAATTCTTTATCCGTATATTTATTCTGATGCCCATTATTTTTGATTTCTCCTTTCATACTATCCAAACGATTGGCTGCATCATCCAATGACTTCGGCTCAACACCCTTTCGCTGACTAAAATCTGTTTTCTTTTCTTCTTGTTTCGGTGTCTCAGGCGCCAACGGTGGTGGTTTATCATTGGTACGTAATGGAACCAATTCTGCTTTTGTTTCTTTAGCAGGAGACGCTGTTACACGCTCTACTTTGTAAACACCGGCTTTGCCATCTGCGAGATATTTGATTAATTCCTGTTTGCCAAAATCCAGATTTTTATTGCCGTTGGATTGCACTTTTTGCAAAATTTCTGCGTCAACTCCAACATCTTCGAGTGCGCGATAAAGGTATTCTGAAGTCCATTTAATGCCATTCACTACTGATTGTGCTTTCGCAGTTGATTTAAATTTTTCAAATTTAAATGGATTGGGCAAATATTGCCGTGCAATTTCCGGTAAAAATTTATAAGCAGTCTTGTCGTTAAACGGAATGGCCGCAGCTGATTTTATGGAGGGCAGCTTGTATACCCCTACGATTCCATTTTCAATTAATTCGGCAACCTGGGCAGTGACAGTCTTGTCAGGATATTGATTGAGTAAGCCGGGAAATAATTGAAGCCATTGGTAATCATCAAGACCAATCCGGCAAACCAAGCTTGATGCCGAACTGCGATCTACAGAAGATTGAGTAAAAGAAAAATCACTTGGCTTTTGGCCAAAAGTTGAAATCACTAACTCATAACTGTTGGATTTATCACTGACAATCGAATTGGAATTGGGAAACTGTGATGCTCGAATTAACATGGATGGCTCGGATCGTTCCGTGGTGAGGATTATTTGTCGAGGCAGGATATCCAAAAAAAATTGCAGCCGCCAGACAGAAACATAATTAACAGCAACAAATTGCGCCAAGCTGTGAACCGCGCCAAACCTTGAATGACGAGCAGTTATCCGGGCTTACAACTGGTACGAAAATTTAATACTATAGCCCGGCAATCCCAATGTCTCGCCAACCAACCTAATCCGACTCAGGAGCAAAGCCATGGCAGAAAGCATACACGACAAGTTAAAGAGAGTGAGATCCCCACGGGTGCATATCACTTATGATCTGGAAACCAACGGCCAGAAAGCCGAAAAGGAGTTGCCCTTTGTAATGGGCGTGATGGGCGATTACTCCGGCGATAATGTCGAAGGCAAAAAGCAACTCAAGGATCGCAAATTCGCCCAGGTGGATCGCGATAACTTCAACGACCTGCTCTCCAAAATCAACCCGCAGCTCAACATGAAAGTCGATAACACCCTGGAAAAAGATGGCACCCAGATGTCAGTCAATATCGATTTCAAAAGTCTGGAAGATTTTGAACCGCACAAACTGGTCGAGAAAGTAGAGCCGCTGAAGAAGCTGATGGAAACCCGCAACAAACTGCGTGACCTGCTGACCAAAGCAGATCGCTCGGAAGAGCTGGAAACCATTCTGGAAGACGTACTGAGCAATACCGAAGCCCTCTCCCGCCTGTCGAGTGAATTGGGCACCGATAAAAAAGACGGAGATAAATAATGGCGAAGCAAGAATCACAAACAGCCGCACTGGAAGGACAGGAAGCGGATGTCAGTTTTCTGGAACAGGCGATCGGGGCAACCCGGCAGACACCGCGCGATGAAACCGAAGACCTGCTGCGCACCCTGACGGCTGAAGCGACCAAGGGTACGGTCAAGTGGGATAAAAATCTGAGTGTGACCATCAACTCGGCCATTGCCGCCATCGACAAACTCATGTCGGAGCAGCTGGTCGCGATCATGCACAATGAGAAATTCCAGAAACTGGAAGGTTCCTGGCGAGGTTTGCACCATCTGGTCAGCAACACCGAAACCAGTTCGCAACTGAAATTACGGGTGTTAAACATCAGCAAGAAAGAATTGAGTCGCGATCTGGAAAAAGCAGTGGAGTTTGACCAAAGCCAGATTTTCAAGAAAATTTACGAAAGTGAATTTGGTATTGCCGGTGGTGAACCTTATGGTGCCCTGATTGGTGACTATGAATTTTCAGCCCATCCGGAAGATATCTCCCTGCTGAGCAAAATGTCGAATGTGGCCGCTGCCGGTTTTTGTCCGTTCCTGTCGGCTACATCACCCAAAATGTTTGGTTTTGATTCCTTTACAGAACTCTCCAAACCCCGCGATCTGGAAAAGATTTTTGAATCGGCCGACTACATTCCCTGGCGCAGTTTCCGCGAGAGTGAAGATTCCCGTTTTGTTACCCTGACCATGCCCCGTACTCTGGCGCGTTTGCCTTATGGTACAGCGACCAAGCCGGTGGAGGCTTTTAACTTTGAAGAGGCTAATGTCACTGCCGATGGCAAACACATCGAAAGTGAACACGATTCCTATTGCTGGATGAACGCGGCATACACTCTGGGTACTACCCTGACCCAGGCTTTTGCCAAATACGGCTGGTGTACCAGCATTCGTGGTGCGGAAGGTGGCGGCAAGGTAGAAGGTTTACCCAGCCATGTGTTTACCAGTGATGATGGTGATACCGACCAGAAATGCCCGACTGAAATCGGCATTACTGACCGTCGTGAAGCCGAACTGGGCAAACTCGGCTTCCTGCCACTGTGTCACTACAAAAACACTGACTATGCGGTGTTCTTTGGTGCACAAACCACGCAAAAAGCCAAAAAGTTCAACGATCCGGACGCCAGTTCAAACGCGGCCATTTCAGCCCGTTTGCCTTACATTCTGGCCACCTCCCGTATTGCGCACTTTTTGAAAGTGATGGCGCGTGACAAGGTGGGTTCCTTTATGGAAGCGGCGGACGCCGAGCGTTGGTTGAACAAGTGGTTGTCCCAGTATGTGAATGCCACACCCGGTGCCAGTGCCGAGATGAAAGCCAAGTATCCTTTGGCAGAAGCCAGTGTGCAGGTGAAAGAGATTCCGGGCAAACCCGGTTCTTACAGTGCGGTGGCTTATTTGAAGCCCTGGTTGCAGATGGAGGAGCTCAGTGCTTCCTTGCGTCTGGTCGCCAATATTCCCAAGGTGGGATAACGCTTGATCAAGAGGGGCCTGGCCCCTCTTTTGTTTCATGGTTCATCTGCGGCGAAACCACGATTAAACAAAGCGTATGATGCTTTTTGACAATTTGGAATAAGAATTAGTGCAAACAAATTTTCAACACGATACAGGGGCATATACTCAAGTCTCATTTGATTCGCTCTATTCACGAGAAGCATGGATTGTTTCGCTTGCTGATTTCCTGAAAGAAAAAAATACCAAAAAAGCATTAACTTATTGGCTTACTGAATTTGTCGATGTCGAATCGCTGCAAACCACAAACGATATTCACTGTGCAATCGACAGATCAATTGCTGAAATTGATGAACTGATTAACGATCAATTAAATACCATCATTCACCATCCCGATTACCAAAAACTGGAAGCCTCGTGGCGAGGTGTCTGGCATCTGGTTGCGCAAGCGGAAGGCGTGCGCAATATTAAAATTAAAATCCTCGATATCACCTGGGCAGAAGTTGCAAAAGATATTGATCGGGCAATCGAGTTTGATCAAAGCCAACTATTCAACAAAGTTTACAACGAAGAATACGGCATTGCCGGTGGTGAACCCTATGGTGTTTTGATTGGTGATTTTGAAATCAGTCACAAACCCTCTGCAAGACACCCGCAAGATGATATTGCGGCTTTAAGTGGAATGGCTGAAATCGCGGCCGCTTCGTTTTCACCTTTTATTGCATCTGCTTCACCGGAATTATTCGGTATTGAAAATTTTTCAACTCTGGGAAGCTCACTCAATCTGGCTGAAATTTTCTCCCAAACAGAATATGTTCGCTGGCGTGCATTACGCGACAAACCTGATTCACGCTTTTTAGGTTTAACCCTGCCACGCATATTGATGCGAACACCTTACAGAAAAAATCCGGGCTCCTATAAAGGAATCTTTTTTTACGAAAAAAGCATGAGCCCTGATCAAAATATGTATTTGTGGGGCAATGCCAGTTACGCTTTTGGTTGCGTGCTGATTCGTGAATTCGCCAATGTTGGCTGGTTCGGTCATATTCGTGGTGTACCCCGGGATAAACTCGGCGGCGGATTGGTCACTAATTTATCCACAGATTTTTTTGAAACCGATAAACCTGACATCGCCATCAAACCTTCTTCTGAAATTCTGATCACTGATAGCCTTGAACGGGAAATCAGCGAGCTGGGGCTGGTGCCCTTATGCCATTGCTACGGCACACCTTTTTCCGCTTTTTACAGTAATCAAAGTATTCAGAAGCCCGTCAGAAAAAATAATAATGTCGATAGTACCAATTACAAATTATCAACCATGTTGCAGCACGTTCTTTGTGCTTCTCGTGTGGCACATTATATAAAGGTGATGATACGTGATAAGATCGGTTCGTTTTTGTCTGCCGAAGACTGCCAAACTTTTTTGCAACGATGGTTGCTGAAATACACTACAGGTCGACACGATCTTGAATGGGAACAACAAGCCAGATATCCATTGAAAGAAGGTAATGTGAGTGTCAAGGAACATCCCAGTAAACCAGGACAATATCTTTGCGTTATACATTTGGTTCCTCACTATCAAGTGGATCAAATGGTTTCCGAACTGGAGCTTGTTACCGAACTTCTGCAAAGTCCAACAAAGTAGTTGAGGGAATATGAATAAACCGGATAAAAAGAAAAAAAATATTCGAGCATCGATTCTCGACAGATTAATTGACCTTGATCCCAAATCCCATGTTGATAGCGAACAAAACCAATATCAACAGGTCAGGGATTTGCGTGAAAGTGTCAAACGCGATCTTGAGAGCTTGTTAAATACTCGTTACCGGATTATTTCGACACCGGAAGATTTACCACAACTGGAAAACTGTATTTTAAATTATGGATTGCCCGATCTGGCAACTGTTAACACCACCGATATCGAAAAACGTAAAGCCTTTATTCGGGATCTGGAAAATTTACTGAGAACTTATGAACCCCGATTCAAAAGTGTCAGTGTTACTTATCAGGATAATGACGGCAACGGCGATCGCACTTTGCGTTTTCGAATCGATGCCATTTTGTATGCTGACCCGGCTCCGGAAGTGGTCGTGTTTGACTCCATACTTGAACCTGTATCACGCAGCGTAAACATTCGAGCTTCTGATCATGTCTGATGAATTATTGCGTTACTACGAAAAAGAGCTGGCATTTATTCGCCAGCTGGGTGCTGAATTTGCCAAAGAAAATCCGAAAATTGCCGGACGTTTAAATATCAGTGCAGATACAGTGGAAGATCCACACGTTTCACGCTTGATTGAAGGCTTTGCTTATTTGAATGCTCGCCTGCAGCACAAATTAAATGATGACATTCCTGAATTAAGTGATGCTCTGTTAAATGTTGTTTTCCCGCATTATCAGCGCCCTATTCCATCCATGTCGATAGTGCAGTTTGCTGCCGATCCGGAACAATTGGATGGAAAATTTCATATTCCTGCCCGAACTGAATTGGATACAGATTATTTTCAGGGAGAGATGTGTCGATTCAGTACTGGTTACGAGGTCGAGCTTTTTCCCTTCAAAGTTGCAGAAGCCAGTTTGATGGGCAGGCCTTTCCTGACGCCCGGCGCAGAATTTATGCGCAACGCGTCCAGTGTATTGCGATTGAAATTACAAACGTTTAACAATGAAATTAAATTTTCTGAGTTGAAACCGGATCGCATTCGTTTTTACTTAAAAGGACAAACGCAACACATTCATCCACTCTATGAATTTTTATTGCGCAGCAAACAAAAAATTGCCGTGGTGAATGCGGCCGGTGATACCAAACCCAAATTTCTGGAAGCCGGCTCCATAAAAGCAGTCGGTTTTAATGTCAACGAAGGTCTGCTGCCCTATCCACCTGCATCATTTGTCGGTTACAGATTGTTGACTGAATTTATGGTGTTCCCTGAAAAATTCATGTTTATTGATATTTGCGGTTTGGCAAAAGCCATCAAAGAGGATGCTGCTGATTGTCTGGAAATTTATATTTATCTGGAAGATGCCGATATCGAACTGGAACACAATTTAAACGCTGCCACTTTTGCCTTGGGCTGTACACCCGTCATCAATTTATTTGAACATAAAACCGACCCGATCAAACTTTCACACACCCGATCCGAATACCACATAGTGCCGGATGCGCGACGCCCGAAAGGATTCGAAGTCTATTCCATCGATCAAGTAACTGCGTCTACTTCGTCAGGAGAAAAAACCGATTTTTTACCACTCTATGGCATGAATCATAGCCATCAGGATTCAGAAAATCATTCTTTCTGGTTTGCAGCAAGGCGGCATGCAAAATTATCCAATTACGAGCGCGACGAAGGCACAGATGTATTTTTGAGTTTGGTCGATCTTGAACTGAATCCCAATGTTCCTGAAGATAGAACGCTGACGATCAAAACACATTGCAGCAACCGTGATTTACCCGCGAAATTACCATTCACAATGGATCAACCCCGATTGCAATGTGCCAACAGTGCGCCACCCTGTTCCAGTATTCGCTGCCTGACACAACCATCGGTTACCGTTCGTCCGATTTTGGGTGATGGTGCGCGCTGGCGATTGATTTCGCATCTGAATTTAAATCATCTGTCATTAACCGGTGGCAATAATGCTACCGAAGCATTAAAAGAAATTTTACGGCTGTACGATTTCAAGGAAACCTCTGTTACCCGTGCATTAATCAATTCGATTGTGTCTGTCGATACACGACCAATCAGTGCACCACTTCCCATAGACGGTCGCACCACTATGTGTCGGGGAATGGAAATTGAAATCGTACTGGACGATGCATTGCTCACAGGTTCCAGTAAATATTTATATGCCAATATTCTGGATCACTTTTTTGCGCTTTATTGTTCCGTCAATTCTTTTTCGCGTGTGTTAATCAAACTGAAAAATAAAGAAGGTTATTTAAAGAAATGTCCACCCAGAGCTGGCGAAAAAATTCTGCTTTAGTTGATTTGCTGCAGCAGTCTCCGGGTGATTTTGAATTTATTCAAATCGTTCGGATTCTGGAACGCGCACTCATTTATCACAATACGGCAAATTTGGCGAATGCACCCAAAGCCAATGTTAATTTTGTTGGCAACTATTCTCCGCCCAACCGCGAGTCATTGCGTTTTGCCAGTAGCAGCACCTTGCACTTTCCCGAAAATGAAGTTGTTCGCACACGACAACAAAAGACCGACGACAATCAAATTTATTGGGAAGTACTGGTTAACTTTATTGGTTTGACTGGTAGCATGGGGGTTTTACCCTACCATTACACCGAAATTATTTTACAGCGATTAAAAAGTCGTGATGTTGCATTACAAGGATTTCTTAATTTATTCAATCACCGAATTATTTCCCTCTTTTATAAAGCGTCTATTCGTTATCACTTGCCATTGCAGTATGAATCCACCAAATTACTGCAGAAATTAAATTTACGCACAACCAGCGATGATCAATTTACCGATCAACACACCAAAACACTTCTATCCCTTGTGGGACTTGGCACTCGCAAACTCACCAAAAGACAAGCTGTCAACGATGAAACTATTGTGTATTACAGTGGATACTTTTCACAAAGCTTGCGAACATCCTACGGTTTAAAACAAATTCTTTCAGACTACTTCAAAGTGCCTGTTGCCATTAAAGAACTGGTTGGACAATGGCAGGATTTGATAGACGATGTGCGCACGCGATTGGCCTGGTCAGAACAACCCGAGGGTCAAAACTCCTGCCTCGGTCGCTCCTGCATGTTAGGCCGACGTGGATGGTATGTTCAGGCAAAAGTACAAATTTTTCTCGGACCTTTGACCCGGCAGCAATATCATTGCTTTGCTCCTGGTACAAAAAATTTACGTGTACTCAGAGAACTTGCACGCTTATACCTTGGCATAGAAAAAGAGTTTGATATCATCATCCAAATCAAACGCTCGGAAATTTCACCACAAGCGTTAAACAAGAAAAGCCCGCCTTTGATGGGATGGAGTACCTGGCTGGGAGAAAAAGATAAGACACAAGATTCACAAAAACTCATGCAAATCAAGTTATCATCTGCACGATTAAATTATTAATAATATTTAGAGAGTTGTTCTGTATGTATCGTCAATCAATGAAATATTTAATGTTTTTTGGTTTGTTTTTTTCTGCATTTCTGAATGCGGAGCAGCATTGTGAAATGAAATGTGGTTCTGTCAGTGCTCCAACAGAACCGGGATACACGGGTAACTGTGAACAGGTATGTTATGAAATTCCAGAAGTAATAGTTGAAGCACAAAGGCCCACTGGCCCATCTGCAAGTGATTTACTTAGGGAAGCTATGGAAAGCTTGAGCTGGCTGCGAGAATCAAACAATCGATTGCAAGATGTTAATTATAATACTGAAAATTCTGGCTCTGGTGGCGGCACAGGTGATGGTAAAACTGATGAGAAAAACACACCCTGTCCAGTTTCAATTGCATCAGGTAATAAAATAGAAGTCGAAACAGATTGGTCGGGTATTGGCGAAAATCCTTTAAGAATTGTTCGCAATTTTATTAGTTATCCCAGGGCAACAAGTCTTGATCCAGCTGAAATGGGTGTGCCTGAATTCCAACTCGGATTGGGATGGCAAACCAATTTTGATATGCGCATCGATTTTATTAAGGAAGCAAATTGTCGTTTTAGTTCTCTTCCCGCTTTCACCAAAACCTCTGGTTGTGGTTCAACAAATTTGCAACAAACCTTTCGTATTGATGGAAAGGAATTCAGATTGGTTGCTCCTAATTTGTGGGAGCAAGTCCCAACATACAACGAAAGTGCAACTGCAGTATTCAGCAATAATCAATTTGTGGTGACGCGCAGTAATGGAAGTATTGAACGCTTTTATGCAGATGGCCGTGTCATTTCAGAAACCGATGTAAGCGGTATAACCCATACCTATTCTTACATTGATAACACTACATCGCGTTTTCATTCCATTACACATACGAATGGGCAGCAGTTGATTTTCAATTGGTCAGGCTCACGACTGGCCTCTATCAATACGCCTGATGGAACCATTACCTATCAGCACGAGTATATTGATTTCTACGGGGTAAACTACATCTTGTCTGCAGTTGTTTATCCTGGCGATACCGGCAACACCAGTTTTGTTTATGGTAATGTTAATGGCTTTAGGACTCTCACCAAGGTCAGGTTAAATGGAAATGACTACAAAGAAATTACTTATGATTCTACACCACGTGTCGTATCCAGCGGCTTAGTGGGCGGCATTCAAAAAAGTACATTTGCTCACAGCGCAGATGGTAGCACTACGATAGTGACCAATCCCTTGGGGGCTGCTACAACCTATCAATATGATACTTCGGCATTAAATGGAAAAATGTTGAAAAAAATTGACAGGCCAACATCCAGTGAAGCTGCATGCCCAGCTGCCAGTGCAAATTACAGTTACGGTGATGTTGCACAGGACAGCGGCGTCATTAAATATGTGAAATCTAAAGATGATTGGCGGGGTAACCGAACGGTTTACAGTTACTACGATGCCAAGCGTGAAATATTGCAAACCGAATATTCAAATGGTGTAACAATAAAATACGAATGGGATGCGTTTGGGCGCCCATTAAAAAAATCCTGGTGGGATGGAGCAACGCCGCAGGTTGATTGTTCAATCGTAAGCTGTACTCAATACGTCAATGATCAAACCGGAACACCACTACAAATTGAGCGATATGAATATTATGGTGCTGAAGCCAAAAATCGTATAAAAAGTTTTGCAGTGGAAGATGCGTTCGGTACGCAAAGGAAAACCAGCTACAGCTATTCATTTCACGTCAATAATTTACCCTCTTCAGTCGTTATTAATGGTTCCCGAACAGATGTCAACGATAGCACAACATTAAATTATGACGCTCAGGGCAGATTAATCAGTTTGGTTAATGCACTTGGTCACACTACGTCTTACAGTTACACGGGAAGTTCTGAAAAGCCGTTTCGCATAACAGACCCGAATGGTAAAACCAATGATTTAATTTACGATGCACGCGGACGCATGATATCAGTGACTGTGAATTCTTCAGCCAATATGGTCACTCGCTATCGTTATAATTATTTTGGTGAAGTTGATTTAATTACATACCCAAACGGTAGTACCTTGAATTATTACTTTGATACTGCAGGAAGAATAACCAGCACCTCGCGCATTCCAGGTTCGACCGAATTGTTGCAAGAAATCAATACATTTGCTTACGACAAGATGAATAATTTATTGGAGCAATCGCTGGGCTATTTAAAAATGGTAACCAAAACCATTTATACACCTGGTGGCCCAGTTAATATTCAAGAACCACAAATGATGTCTAACTCCTCCTCAAAATTGGAATATGACACTGGGGGCAATCTTGTTCGTGAACGTGGAAACAACGGCCAGCTTTTTAGCTACACCTATAATGAAAATTTACAAGTAAAAACGGTAAAAGATGCATTAAATCGCACCAGTACAATGGACTATACCGCTGATGGTTTGTTAAAAAGTATAGTCAATGCATCAAATGAAACAGTGCAATTCAGTTATGACAAACTGGAACGATTAAAACAAGTTACTGATGCTCGCAATAAATCAACACATTATAATTTTGATCAAGGCTTCAACCTTACAACTAATATAAGTCCTGATACGCAAACGTCTGTGGTTCGCCACAACAGCGCAGGTTTGATTGATAATTTAACACGAGCAGATGGCACGGTAATTTATTATCAATATGACAGTTTGAATCGTCCCACCACAATTTATTCAACTGGCGCCAATGCACAAAATATTACTTTTACTTATGATTCGTGTACGAATGGTAAAGGTAGAATTTGCAGTGTGAGTGATAGCTCAGGCAGTACAAGTTACAGCTACACATCAACGGGTAACCTTGCGAGCAAAACTCAAACAATTGGCGGCGTAAGTTATATAACCAATTTGAGTTATGACACCTATGATCGCCTTTCAGTGATCAGCACCAATAATGGCGGCACTCAATTACGTTACAGTTACGATGTTAATAGTGATGTGAATAAAGTTGAAGCTTACGTCAGCGGCGCTTGGTTAGTCGTTGCAGAAAGCAAAACATTACCCAAACAAAAAGTGCTCACATATGGCAACAGTATTTCACACGTAACCAACTATGATTTGGACGGCCGAGTTACCAGTATTTCAGCAACAGGGTTATCCAAAACCTTTAGTTATGATGTAGCGAACCGTATTACTGGCATAAATGGCGGACTCGCAGGAAATTATTCTTATCAATATGACAATAGTGATCGCCTTACAAAGGAGCTGTTCGCCAACTCCACAACCGACAGCAAAAGCTTCCAATACACCTACGATGCCAATGGCAATCGCACCAGTTACCAACAAGGAACTGCAGTGACTGGATATGGTATTGATGCAAACAGCAATAAATTGTTCAGTGTGGGTGGCAACAGTTTTGCCTACAATACTAACGGTAATCTAATTGGTTATAACACCAATCAAAAAACCTATGGTTATGATGGCCTGAATAGAATGATGTCATTCACTCAAAATAATGGTTCATTTGGTAATTACACCTACAACTATGCCAATCAACGCGTCAGTAAAAATATTCGTGTTGGCACGGGTGCAACAGAAAGTTATCGCTACTTGTACAACGAAGCGGGGCAAATGATTGCCGAAACAACTAACAATAGTAGCAGCATTGGAACAACCTATATTTGGCTGAATGAATCTGTTGTTGGTTTTGTAAAAAACAATATTCTTTATTATGTTTTAAATGATCACATCGGGCGCCCAGAACTCATTTATCGCCGAGACAGTGCAACTGTTAAAACATTAGTATGGCAATCCAAAAATCTTGCATTCACCCGCGAAGTTGTCACCAATTCCATCGGCGAATTCAACATAGGTTTCCCCGGCCAATATTTTGATAAAGAAAGTA
>CAMLML010000045.1 GCA_946481095.1 uncultured Cellvibrio sp. | reverse complement strand
CCAGGAGTGCAATTAACATGCGATTAATAAGATGATCTTGCCCGACAATCTGTTGGTTTAACCAGGTCGCGAGCGATTGGATTTGATCGTAATTCGACATAAGGTTTTATCCTGCTTTAAAGTTCGCTAACTGACCGTCAAATTTGGAGGCAGTTCCGGATTTTTCAATACTGAAAGTTATTAATCGTCTAATCTTAATACTGTTTATAAGTAAACTCCCTCCCTCGTAAGAGTAACTGGTTCCTCCCGTTGAAAAAGGGAGACGGGGAGGGATTTAAGATGGTCAATTTTACGAAGATTTTAAATCCCCCCTAACCCCCCTTTTTCAAAGTGGGGGACTAATTCCCTCTCCCTCAGGGAGAGGGCCAGGTGAGGGCAAATTTATGTTAAGGAGTCAAGAGAGTGGATAGCCAACATGTAAGCCAGCATCAATTCGATGCATTTATGGAAGAACTGAATACATTTGCTGTGAAGCAATTGAACACTGCAGAAGCAGAGCGTTTGATGGTATTGGCCCGGTTGTTTTTTACTTATTACCCACTCGAAGAGTTGGTGGGTCGGCATTTCAGCGATGTGTTCGGTGGTATTTACCAATGGTGGAGATTTATGCAGCAATACGACTGCAAATCGTCCAGACCCAAACTGAGAGTGTTTAATCCTGTACTGGCTGAAGATGGCTGGGTTTGCCCGCATACAGTAGTAGTGGTTTTGCAAAAAGATATGCCGTTTTTGGTGGATTCGATTCGTATTGAAATGAATCGTCGCAATATCGCAATTCACGGTTTGAAAAGTACGGTGATGAGTGTTCGTCGCGATGATAAACATAAACTGGTTTCGTTGGCTGATGGGCAGGATGGCTCTGAAAATGCCCAAACAGAAGCCTTGATATTTTTAGAAATCAGTTTGCATTCGCAAGAAGACGAATTAAATGAATTGCACGATAGTTTGTTATCAGTATTGGATGAAGTGAATTGTGTTGTTAAGGATTACCAACCCATGACAGCTCAAGTTGTAGAAATCGAAAAAAATTTACAATTGGCCGCAGGTTCGGTAATGGCACCTTTGGTTAAGGAAAGTCAGGAATTTGTTCGTTGGTTAATGGCGAACCATTTTACTTTTTTGGGATATTCCGAATATGAATTTGTGGAATCCGAAACCGGCAAACAATTGCGTGAGATCTGTGATAAACGTTTAGGTGTATTTGCATTTCGTAATGCCGCGCAATCCATAATCGATGTCACGCAATTCAATGAGGGTATGGCCAGATTTCATTTGGTTCCGCAGATTATTACCTTTTCCAAATCGTCTATGCGCGCACGTGTTCATCGCCATGCCTATTCAGATTACGTCGTAATTAAGAAATTCAATGCCAGTGGTGATGTTATAGGAGAATATCGATTTATGGGGTTGTACACCTCAATGGTGTATAGCCTTAGTCCGATTGGTATTCCTTTAATTCGTGAAAAAGTTAATAAAGTTATTGAAAGAAGCGGGTTAAACCTTAACAGTTATTATGGGAAAAGTTTCAAACAAATTCTGGAAACCTTTCCGCGTGATGAAATATTTTTAAGCAATGGGACGGAGCTGTATGAAACCCTTATGGGTGTAGCACAGATTAACGAACGGGCAATGGTGAAGTTGTTTGTTCGTCGCGATTTGTTTGGAAAGTTTTTGACCTGTTTGATTTATATTCCTCGCGACTATTTTTCAACAAAAATACGTTTAAAAATACAAGAGCTAATAGGCAATATTTTGGGTACCAATGAGTGCGACTTCACCACATTGTATTCTGAATCCATTTTGGCTCGTGTTTATTTGGTATTCAAGCTGGGTAATCAGCCCGTTCCTGATATTGATATAAAACTGCTGCAGTCCAAAATTATAGAGATTGCCCGTTCCTGGGAAGATCAACTGCAATATTCTTTGATTGAATCCCAGGGTGAAGAGCAAGCTATGCGGTTATTGCATGATTATCGCAATGCATTTGCGTCTTCTTATCAGGAGCAGTTTGATTCGCGCAATGCTGTTCAGGATATTTTGATTATGGATTCCATGACGGAAACCAATGATATTGCTATGAGTTTTTACCAACCGGTCAGCGCTGCTGAACAGGAATTGCGCTTTAAAATATTTCACGAAAACAAAACTCTGGAATTATCAGATGTCATTCCGGTTCTTGAACATTTAGGGTTGCGGGTAATTTCAGAAAGTTCGCATGAAATTCGTCGTACCAATGGCGATTTTGTTTGGTTGCATGATTTTCATCTTGAGCATCACTTTTCATCTGAATTTGACATTCATAAAGTCAAAGATAACTTCCAGGATGCTTTTGCTGCAATTTGGCGTAAGCGAATGGATAGTGATCCATTTAATCGCCTGGTATTAAGTTGTGGTTTGCAGTGGCGAGAGGTGGTGTTACTGCGGGCATATGCATCTTACATGCGACAAACCCTGTTTCATTTTGCAGATACTTATATTGCCAATGCGTTGGTTAACCACGCAGGGTTAACCCGGTTATTAATCGATTTATTTAATACCCGGTTTGATCCATTGATCAACCACAACAACCAATCCAATCAAGATTTTATTGAAAGCTGTCGTCAAAAAATTCTGCAAGGTTTGAATCAAGTGGAAAACCTTAACGAAGACAGGATAGTGCGCCGCTATCTGGCCATGATTGATAGCAGTGTTCGCACTAATTTTTTTCAACGCAATAAAGATGGAACTGAAAAAAATTATTTATCAATAAAATTAAGTCCAAGAACAATTCCCGAAATACCTGAACCCCGGCCACTGTATGAAATTTTTGTGTTTTCACCGGAAGTGGAAGGTGTGCATTTGCGTTCTGCAAAAGTGGCACGTGGCGGTTTGCGTTGGTCAGACAGACTGCAGGATTATCGAACAGAGGTGTTGGGTTTGGTAAAAGCGCAACAGGTAAAAAATGCTGTGATAGTGCCTAATGGTGCAAAAGGCGGTTTTGTTTGCAAACGTCCACCACAAACAGGCGGGCGTGATGCTATTTTAAAAGAAGGCATAGAATGCTATAAAACATTTATTCGTGGATTATTGGATCTGACGGATAATCTGGTTGACGGAAAAATAAAATCACCGCAAAGCGTGATTCGTTTTGATGAAGATGATCCCTATTTGGTGGTCGCTGCTGATAAAGGCACTGCAACATTTTCAGATATAGCCAATAGCATTTCTGCTGAATATCACTTTTGGTTGGGTGATGCTTTTGCCTCCGGTGGCAGTCAGGGCTATGACCACAAAGCCATGGGCATTACTGCTCGCGGTGCCTGGATTTCAGTTCAGCGCCATTTCAAAGAAAAAAATATCAACATACAACAAGATCCCATTAGTGTTCTGGGTATAGGTGATATGTCAGGCGATGTTTTTGGTAACGGTATGTTGTTATCGCAATCGATTCATCTGGTTGCGGCATTTGATCACAGGCATATTTTTATTGATCCAAAACCGGATTCACTGAATAGTTTTATTGAACGTCAACGTTTATTTAATTTGCCTCGCTCAAGTTGGGCTGATTACGATACAAAATTAATCAGTGAAGGTGGCGGGGTATTCAGTCGCGATTTGAAATCAATCGCTATTACACCGCAAATGCAAACTCTGTTTGATATTCAATCTGCATCACTTACACCAACTGAATTAATCAGCGCTTTATTGAAAGCGCCAGTTGATCTTATTTGGAACGGTGGCATTGGTACTTATGTGAAATCCAGTATGGAATCCCATGCAGATGTAGGTGATAAAGCGAATGACAACTTGCGTGTTAATGGTAACGACTTGCGCTGTAAAGTATTTGGAGAGGGTGGCAATCTGGGTATGACACAGAGAGGCCGCATCGAATATTGTTTGAGCGGTGGCAGTTGTAATACAGATTTTATCGACAATGCCGGTGGAGTTGATTGTTCAGATCACGAAGTTAATGCCAAAATTTTATTAAATGAAGTGGTTGAAAATGGTGATCTGACGCAAAAGCAACGCAATCAGTTATTGGTTGAAATGACAGATAACGTTGCGCAGTTGGTGTTAAAAAATAATTACCGCCAAACCCAGGCAATCAGTGTTGCACAATCGGAAGCGTTTGCACGAAGTGCTGAATATCGTCGTTTTATGAATGCATTACAATCGGCTGGTCGTTTAAATCGCAAGCTGGAATTTTTACCCAATGATGATGTGTTGCTTGAACGTCAAACCCAGGGTAAGGGATTAACCCGTCCCGAGCTGGCGATTCTGGTTTCCTATGCAAAAGCGATGTTGAAAGAGGATTTAAGTATTTCCGATATTGCAGATGATGATTACATTGCCAATTTTATTGAAGGTGCTTTCCCGCAAAAGTTATCTGAACTTTATCCTGCTGCTATGCGTAAACACAGGTTGCGCCGCGAAATTGTTGCAACCCAAATAGCAAACGATATTGTCAATAATATGGGCATTACTTTTGCGCAACGTTTAATGGAATCTACAGGTGCAAAGTCAGGTGATGTTGCCAAGGCTTATATTATTGCGCGTGATATTTATCGTGTAGATGAATTTCAGCAGGCGTTGGAAAAAGTGGATTATTTGGTTGATCCACAAATCCAGTTACAGCTGGTGAATGGCATGATGCGTCGTGTTCGTCGTGCTGCCCGATGGTTTTTGCGAAATCGTCGCAGCAATTTAAATCCATCAGTGGAGGTGAATTGTTTTGCACCGGCCATGGCAGAAATTGCACAAGCACTACCGACTTTATTGCAAGGCGATCCCTTAATCGAATGGCAAAATTCACGCAATAAATTACAGGAAGCCGGTTTGCCGGAAAATTTAATTGTGTCAGCCACAAGGCCAGCAAATCTGTATTCAGGTTTAAGTGTTGCCGAGTCTGCGCGTATTGCCAATCAACCTCTGGGTAGAGTTGCCAAATTGTATTTCAGTTTGGGTAACTATTTAAGTTTGCCCTGGTTTTCCAATCAAATTTCCGATTTGAAAGTGGATAATTTCTGGCAAGCCATGGCAAGGGAAACTTATATGGATGATCTGGAAGCACAATTGCGGTCATTGAGTATTTCATTGATCGACTACGTTAATGATGACTCGCAAATAACTGCAGTAATCGAGCAATGGAGTACACAGCATCAATTGTTAATTGGTCGTTGGAAAACCATGGTGAATGAATTACAAGCCGTCAGTGGAACTGATTTTGCCATGTTCTCGGTAGCACTTCGTGATTTGCTCGATCTGGCTCAGGCCAGCCAACATAATGAGGTTACCTTGTTGATTAAATAATGGTTGCAGGGTGGGCAAGAGCAGCATGCCCACCCGGTTTGTTAATTCAAAAAAATCTGATTCAAAATAATCGTCAACTTAAAGATCACATGAGTTCATTAGTTGTTAATTTGGCAATCCCTGCAGAAGAGTTTGTGCGTCTATATCAAGGCAGTGCAAAAGTCGTTATTGCCAAATCACTTGATGGCAGGCAGGTAAAATTTCCTGCCGATATTCTTCGCCCTTATGTTTTGCACCAGGGTGTTTACGGACAATTCAAAATCCATTTTGACGAATTTCATAAGTTCAAGTCGATTGAGAAGCTATGAGGGGTTTTGTTTCCTAAATTTGAAGTTGTCAATTATAATCACCGGCCTTTAAATCGGAGGTTCGAAATAGGCCATACATGTACTCCATTCTCCGTCCCATACTATTTTCGTTAAATCCTGAAACCTCGCATGAGGTCGCATTGTCTCTGCTAAATTTAGCCGAGAAAACGCATACATTGGGTTTATTATCTGCGGATGTAATGGAAAATCCCGTCACTGTAATGGGCATTCGTTTTCCAAATCCCGTGGGCCTTGCTGCCGGGCTTGATAAAAATGGCGATTATTTTAATGCCCTTGGTAAATTGGGTTTTGGATTTATTGAAATTGGAACAGTGACGCCCAAACCCCAACCCGGAAATGACAAACCCCGTTTATTCCGTTTGCCCGAAGCGCAAGCCATTATTAATCGTATGGGATTTAATAATAAAGGCGTTGATCATTTGGTTGATCAGGTTAAACAACGTCGTTACCAAGGCATATTAGGAATCAACATAGGAAAAAATGCATCAACACCTGTTGAAAATGCCGTCGATGATTATTTGATTGGCATGCAAAAAGTGTATGAACATGCCGATTATATTACGATCAATATATCCTCTCCGAATACTCAAGGCTTACGCAGTTTGCAATTTGGTGATTCGTTAAAACAATTGCTGTCCCAGTTAAAAAATGAACAGCTGAGATTGCAACAGCTTTACAAACGATATGTTCCTTTCGCTGTGAAAATTGCACCGGATCTAACCGATGAAGAAACCAAACAAGTTGCTGAAATTTTTTTAGCGCATGATGTAGATGCTGTGATTGCTACTAACACAACTCTTGCACGCGATGATGTCAGGGATTTACCTTTTGGCAATGAGTCAGGTGGATTGAGCGGTCTACCGGTACAGAAAAAATCTACACAAATGATTCGAAATTTGCGTTTAATTCTTGGAAAAAAAATACCCATCATCGGTGTAGGTGGAATCAACGATGCACAAAGTGCCGGTGAAAAAATCTGCGCAGGCGCCAGCCTTGTACAAATCTATACCGGCTTCATTTATAAAGGGCCTTCAGTGATTGCGGAAGCGGCGGAGGGGATCAGACGGTTGAGTTTGGAGTAGGGTATTTGTGGTACCCCTATTGGCGGTCTGCAGGATGATTTACACCATCGTAGGTTGGCACATCAGGTATTTTCAAAGGATTAATTCCTTCGAGGCAAGCAACATTAAAACCATATTGAGTGGGATTTGATCTGCGCTGGTGATGTGTGTACACGCCACAATTACCGCAAAAATAATGCTTGGCTGTTTTTGTATTAAACTGGTAGAGCTTTAGAAAATTTTCTCCCTTTAAAATATTGATGCCAGATAGAGGAATTGACGCTGCTATCGCACCTCTTCTTCTGCATAGCGAACAATCACAGCGGCGCACGTCAATTAATCCATCCGGTAGATCAAGCTCAAACTCTATGTAACCACAATGGCAAGATGCTTTGTGTTTTGGTCTAATTGGAACCCCGTCCACTTCCTTTAAATTTAATGCCATGTTTTATTCCTTGCGAAATTGTTAATGATGTAAAAGTTCACGTACGATTTCTATGATAAAAAAATTCATTCTCCTTAAAGAACCCGCCGTATGCGGAATCGCACAGTGGTGTGGGGTGCAAGAGAAAAACTCGCCTTTGCCCGATTAGCTGCTTGCCTTTAGACGCATAAGTAAAAATTCAGCAACTACGCCAACTGATTCAATAATACTGTGAGACTCCCCTTGAGTTAAAGACGTAATACAGAGGCGTCCATGCCCTGTACCCTCTCTGTTTCTTACTTTATTTATTGACGTAGCAATTTGAAAAATTGCTCTTTCATATTCCTTAATTGCTGACTCATTTGGGTCTCTTGGTGTTTCGGGAGTAGCCATGTTTAATGCTGCATATGCTTGCCCCATTAAAGTGGGGAAATTTGCATTTGTTGGAACATTACCAAATTTTGTTTGAATTATGTGTTTAGCTGTTGCCTCAAGTAAGTCTTTGCCTGTGCCAGACAATAACGCTGCATCTTCAGAACCACGTTTAGCTCTTTGCGCGTATGCTTCAAGTGCATTAGTTAATTCGCGACCCTTCAAATTTTCAAGAACTTTAGGGCGAATATCACCACTTTCGGAGAGAGAGAAATTTTCCGAATCGAATGCGTTTATTGCATTAACTATTTGCTCTTTACCTACATAATTTGGCGATGACTCTCGGAAGCCGCCAACGGCTCTAACCTGAGAGAGGATGAGTGCAATAAGTTTTGAGCCAGCTTGTGTATTATGTTCAATAGCCCAATTTAGAGTTGCTCGGATTCTTTTAGCTTTACCGACAGTTTGACCTTGAGATTTTGGATCGGCCGAAGTTAAACCTGCTCTAGAAATTAATGTTTCAAGTTCTGAGTGTGTTGGTTCACGCGAGTCTACTTGTGCATCATCAATGAGTTTTGATATAGCACCAATTATTACATCAGATAAAGGCAGTTCCATATTTACGAAATTCTCTCTAATTGCTTCAGCTGAGCGGCAGTTATTAAGTTGAGGTTTTTTGGAATACTTTTGCGAAGCAAAACCACATAAGCGCGACTTGCAAACTGTGCCGTGCGCGGGTTGCAGTGCTTGTTATGTTAAGTTTTACAATTTTGTAAGCATAAATTTTCCTAGATATATATAGGATGCGATTAAAAATACTATTTTTAACCAAAAGCATATTAATGAAGGCCAATTTAATAATGGATTAGCTGGGCAATATGGATCGCTTTTCAGCTTATGCTTATTCTTTATTTCTTGATTCCTCGAGAATAAGCCCCAAACCAACGAAGCGGACACATATTGTAAAAGGTCTAGTGACATTGAAATTACTAGTAAAAGTGCAACAAAAACTAATTCGGATGGAAGGTTTATTGGCTTGTCACCGGCCGGAGTATTGAACAGCCAAATTACAGCAATACCAGCAAAAGCTATTTGTCTTGCAACAGAGCTGGCATTTCCTGTATGGGTGTAATAAGCATTTCTAGCCTCTGATAATTTCATTTATTTTCTATTTACTGGGTCTCTTGGCCCCGTACTCCCAGTGGGTTTTGTACTATCGAGTGCTCCTGTTCTTACTTCTCTGCCACCCTTTTGCACATTTTCTTTAATAGGTGTTGATTTAGGCGGTGTGCTTGTGGGCTTTTTGTCTTTTGACATAAATATTTTCCTTTAGTGATTTAAACATACACAAGTTAATAAACAGCGCCGACTATATATCTCCGCGTTGTATTATTTCAACTATCCAATAATGGTATTGAATGTGCGCTAATAAAAACCATTGGTTGAGTGGGGTTTGTTCAGGCTCTTAAAACAGATTTTTTATAACAAAATTCGCATATTTATAAATGCCTGCTAGTCTTAGGGGAAAACTCGATCTGGAGAAAGACCTTGGCTAGTTACAATCCGCAAGAAGCATTGAAGCAATATCGTCAGTTGGGTATTGAGTCCGAGGTGAATACGGCTTCGTCTCACCGGCTTATTCAAATGTTGTTTGAAGGCGCTATTAGCAAGTTGGCTGCGGCGCAGGGGGCTTTGGAAAGGAAGGATTTGGCGACAAAGGGTGAGGCATTGAGTAGTGCCATCAGTATTATTGGTGGGTTGCGCAGTTCTTTGGATATGTCCACAGGTGAAATCGCTGAAAATCTTGATCGGCTGTATGAGTATATGAATATGCGGTTGCTGGATGCCGGAATGCATAATGACTCACAAAAAATTACCGAAGTATCGCAATTATTAAAAACCCTCAAATCAGGCTGGGACGAAATCGCACCGGCGCATTAATTCTGTTTTACATAAATTAAAAAAATAGAATTCTTCATTTTTATTTCGTTATGATCTTGATTATCCATTCAATTTTTTTTCTTTGGGAAATTTATGTCATAAATTTGACTAAGCGGAAAGTCTGAACTATTACTTTACCCAAAATGTTAATTCATTGACTGATGTGTAGTGAGAGTTGAAGGAAATATGATGTTACATTCCAATAATGTTCTGGTAATTGATGATGATGTTGAAAGAGCTGCACATTTAAAAATTGTGCTGGATTTTTTGGGTGAGCCGGCTCAATTAATTAAAAGCAATCAAATCAGTCAGTTTTTTTCTGATGTAACCACATCTGCACATCTATTGGCCGTTTTTTTTGGCGATTACAGTCAAAGTGATTACAGCTTGATAGCGTTTTTAAAAGAATGCAAACAATGGAATGATGAAATTCCGGTCATTGTAATTGGTGATTTAACTGCACAGCAGGAAGACCTGGATGACAGTTTTCGTCGTATGATTATTGCCAATTTGTCAGTGCCACCCAGTTACAATAAATTGGTTGATACACTTCATCGTGCACGTCTTTATCAAGAGGCACAATCCAGCAGTAAAAAAGCTGCACAACGCCGTCCGGTGCATTTGTTTCGCAGTTTGGTGGGTACCAGTCGTGAAATACAAACTGTGCGTGAAATGATGGCGCAAGTTGCCGATAAGGATGTGTCAGTGTTAATTACCGGTGAATCCGGTACAGGTAAAGAAGTGGTTGCGCGCAATTTACATTACAACTCACCACGTCGTGATAAACCATTTGTGCCTGTGAATTGCGGTGCCATTCCTGCAGAATTACTTGAAAGTGAATTATTCGGTCATGAGAAAGGCGCGTTTACCGGTGCAATTAATTCGCGTGCCGGTCGTTTTGAAATGGCAGAAGGTGGCACTTTATTTCTCGATGAAATAGGTGATATGCCGCTCAACATGCAAGTAAAAATTTTGCGTGTATTGCAGGAGAGATGTTTCGAGCGTGTAGGCAGTAATAAGACCCAGGCAGTGGATGTGCGCATTATTGCCGCTACCCATCGCAATCTTGAACAGATGATTGCCGAAAATCATTTTCGTGAAGATCTCTACTATCGCCTGAATGTATTTCCAATTGAAATTCCTGCACTAAAAGATCGGTCAGAAGATATTCCTTTATTAATAAATGAATTGGTATCGCGCATGGAAAGTGAGCAGCGTGGTTCTATTCGTTTTAATTCCGCCGCCATAATGTCGCTTTGCCAACACGATTGGAGCGGTAACGTTCGCGAGTTGGCCAACCTGGTTGAACGCATGGCAATTATGCATCCCTATGCGGTTATTGGTGTAAAAGATTTGCCCGCAAAATATCGTCATGTCGATACAGTTGAAGAAGATTTTGCTACTGAAAATAAATCGACCCCGCAAGTAAATGGCACCAGTTATGTCAGCATCAACGACACTCATTTGTTACCGGAGCATGGTATTGATCTGCGTGAATATATTGCCAATCTGGAAATGAGTTTGATTCAACAGGCATTGAATGATTGTGGTGGTGTCGTTGCCCGCGCCGCTGAAAAACTCTGCGTTCGCCGCACTACGCTTGTTGAAAAAATGCGTAAGTACGATATGTCGCGTCAGGAAGTGATGGAGTAATTATTTCTTCAAGCGGCAATCTTTTTCCCATCTTGGCACCCGGCTTGCAACTACCCCTGTAATCGACGAAAGCGTTGGATTCTTGACGTGATCAGGCAATATTGGGGTGATTTATGCAGTTGGTTTCGCTGGTAAATTCTACAGACAATGTCAAAAGTTTGCCGTTTAACAGGGTAGGCACAGAGGATTCTGTTGCCAAAAATCAGGATCTGAAAGCTGCTTTTGATATGTTTAATCAAATGTCACAACAGTTGGCTGATTCTTATTATTTGCTTGAAAACCGTGTTGCGGAATTGAATCAGGAACTCAGCAGTGTTACTCATCAGCGTTTGCAGGAATTAGCCGAAAAAGAAAAATTGGCGCACCGGTTGGAGAGTTTATTGAATTTTTTACCGGGTGGAGTTGTGGTATTGGATTCATCGGGTTATGTCTCTGAATGCAACCCTGCTGCCATTGAATTATTGGGTGAACCGCTTGAAGGTGAATTGTGGCGCGATGTGATTCAACGCAGTTTTGCACCGCGTCAGGATGATGGACATGAAGTGTCATTACGCGATGGTCGTCGCATCAGTTTTCAAACACGCAATTTAGGTGAAGACGGTCAAATTATTTTATTGACCGATCAAACCGAAACCCGCCGCTTGCAAAGTGAGTTAAGTCGTCACGAACGTTTGTCTGCTTTAGGCAAAATGATGAGTGCTTTGGCACATCAAATTCGCACACCTTTATCGGCTGCCATGTTGTACGCCGGGCATTTATGTGATGGCAAACTGGACGCAGAAAAGCAACAGCAATTTTCTGAAAAAGTTTTATCCCGCTTGCACAACATTGAGCGACAAATTCAAGACATGTTGTTTTATGTAAAAGGAGAATTGCCTTTAAATGACATGATCAGTGTGAATGAATTGGAACAGTCGCTGAATGAATCGATGGAAGCAGTTTTAATGAGCAGCCATTCAAGCTGTGAATGGGACAATCAGGCAGGTGAATATTACATCCAGTGCAATCGCGATGCATTGATTGGCGCTTTGCTCAATCTGGTCAATAACGCTATTCAAGCGGTTGAGCAGCATGCGCAATTGCGTATTGTGTTCAAACTAAAAAAATCAGAAAAAAATGTACAGTTGGTTATTCAAATTTCAGATCAGGGTCCCGGTATGCCACCTGATATTTTGGCAAAGGCAGGTGATTTGTTTGTCACAACCAAATCGCAAGGAACGGGTTTGGGTTTAAGTGTAGTGCGAGCAGTAGTGCGTGCGCATTCGGGTGAATTTTTATTGGAGTCACAAGCGGGGCAGGGCACTTGTGCCAATTTATTGTTGCCGCTGGTGAATTATTAATGACAGTAAAGTACCAATCAGTAAGGTACCCAACAACGAGGTGACATCATGGCGCTTGCTATGCAAAAAATGAATACTCAACCGAGCATCAATGTATTGGTGGTTGAAGATGACAATAACCTTCGTGAGGCGTTGGTAGACACTTTGCAATTGGCAGATTATCAAGTTACGGCAGTCAATAGTGCTGAAGATGCATTGAAAGAATTGGCAATGCAAAATGACATAGCACTGATGGTTTCAGATGTGAATATGGGTGGTATGAGTGGTCATGAATTATTACGTCACGTCAAAGCTGATTACCCACATATCCCCGTAATTTTAATTACGGCTTATGCGAGTGTCAGCGAATCGGTTGATGCGATTAAAAATGGCGCTGTTGATTATTTGGTAAAACCTTTTGCACCGAATATTCTGGTTGAAACTATTGCGCGTCATTTGGGAGTTGCACAATTGGTGGGTGATGAACCTGTGGTGTCCGCTGCGGCCAGTAAACAATTATTGCAATTGGCACAACGTGTTGCTGTTTCCGATTCAACAGTATTAATTCTCGGTGAATCAGGAACAGGTAAAGAAGTATTGGCGCGTTATATTCACGAACATTCCACTCGTCGCAATCAGCCTTTTATTGCCATTAATTGCGCGGCGATTCCGGAAAATATGCTGGAAGCCATGTTATTCGGTTATGAAAAAGGTGCCTACACAGGTGCGCATGCCAGCACGCCCGGAAAATTTGAACAGGCCAATGGTGGTACTTTGTTGCTTGATGAAATTTCTGAAATGGATATAGGTTTGCAAGCCAAATTATTGCGCGTATTACAAGAGCGGGAAGTGGAGCGTTTGGGTGGACGCAAAACCATCAAGCTGGATGTAAGAGTCATAGCAACGTCTAACCGCGATATGCGCAGTGAAGTCATCGCCGGAAAATTTCGTGAAGATTTATATTATCGTTTAAGTGTTATGCCACTGCGCTGGTTACCTTTGCGTGAACGCCCGGAAGATATTGTTCCCCTGGCTGAAAAACTGTTACAAAAACATGCGCAAAAACAAAATCGTCGCGGCATGACTTTGTCAGCATCTGCACAACATGCACTCTTGTCTTACAGCTGGCCTGGTAATGTTCGTGAATTGGATAACACCATGCAACGTGCGTTGATTTTACAAACAGGCCATGTGATTCAGGCAGGAGATTTGGGATTGGATATTGCGCAAACTATCGCAATATCCAATGATGTTTCTGCGCCAATTGGTATGCCTGCATCAATCAGAATGCCTGATATTTTAATGCCAACATTTCAAATTCCTCACGCGGTAACAGAAACGGTCAGTAATTCTGCACAACAATTAGGTGATGATCTGCGAAAACACGAATATGAAATCATTATGAATACTTTACGTCTGGAAGGTGGTAGCCGAAAAAACACCGCTGAACGTTTGGGAATCAGTGCAAGAACTCTGCGCTATAAAATTGCGAGATTGCGTGAGGAAGGGTTTGCGATTACGGAGTGATGGTTTTTTTATTCTGACATTTTAAATCCCCCCTAACCCCCCTTTTTCAAAGTGGGGAACTACTCCCTTTTTTTCAAATATAAATTTAAGTCAAAAGTTTGATTCTTCTTGCAATGATTTTTAAATAACACTTTTAAGTGTTATTTGTCCCCCACTTTGAAAAAGGGGGGTTAGGGGGGATTTAAAGTTTCAACAGTATTTTAAAAGCCTCACTTAATTAATACGACATAAATTCCCTCTCCCTTTGGGAGAGGGTTAGGGTGAGGGCAATCCCTTTCCGGCGGCAAAAGCTGGCCTGTTTTGTGCAATAACCTATAAAAATCTATGACTTGCCAAATTATTGGCGTGATGGGAGTAAAGGTTATGACTGACAGAGTAGACATCAATCGCCTTTTGACGGATATGCGTTCATTAAAAGCGCAGACCCAGGCCTTCCAGCGTCCTGCAATCAACCCCACGGATGTGAATCCCTTTTTAACCACGGGTGCCGTTAAAGTGGATCAAGTGAATCAGACACCAAGTTTTGGTGATTTGATGTCACAAGCAATTAACAAAGTGAATGATGTGCAAAAGAAATCCAGTGCCATGGCAGAAGCTTATGAAAAAGGTGTAGCTGGCGTTGATATTACTGATGTGATGATTGCATCGCAAAAAGCTTCTGTGTCATTTCAGGCAATGGTGCAAGTGCGTAATAAATTGGTTGAAGCTTATCGTGATGTAATGAATATGCCGATTTGATTTTTTATCAAAAAAATTTTCGAAATGAGTCAATTGGAGAAATAAAATGGCAGCCGCAGCAGAACACAATATGCCAGCGAAAGCAAAGGTCAGTGGAGATTTTCTGGAAGGCTTCAGCAATCTGAATTTGCTGAGGCAAATCGGGTTGATGATTACCTTGGCTGCCAGTGTTGCTGCAGGTTTTGCAGCGGTGATGTGGATACAAGGTGGTGATTATCGTCCGCTTTATGGTCGTATGGATCATTTGGATATGAGTAATGTCATGGATGTACTCGATCAAAATCAAATTAAATATAAATTGGATGAACGCACAGGTTCTTTGTTAGTGGAGTCTGATGATGTTCACATGGCGCGTTTGAAATTGGCAGAATTCGGAATGCCGGGTGATGCCAATGTCGGCTTTGAATTAATGGATAAAGAACAGCCATTGGGCACCAGTCAATTTATTGAAAGCACACGTTATCAACGCAGTATTGAAGGTGAATTGGCGCGAACCATCACTAATATCACATCCATTCGCAGTGCACGTGTGCATTTGGCGATTCCGAAAAAAACTGTTTTTGTACGCGATGCTGCCAAACCTACGGCGTCAGTTTTTGTTGAATTGTTTGCAGGGCGCAGCGTTGATCCTGCACAGGTAAAAGCGATTATGAATTTGGTGGCGTCCTCTGTTCCTGACATGAAAATGGCGGACGTTACAGTGGTTGATCAACATGGCAATTTATTATCAACCGGTGAAGACAGCACAGAATTATTATTGGCCAGCAAACAACATCAATATTCAGAAGAAATTGAAAACAGTGTAATCAAACGTATCAACAGTATTTTGGAGCCGGTAATTGGTTCGGGAAAATTTAAAGCAGAAGTCAGTGCTGATATTGATTTCACTGCAGTTGAGCAAGCAGCTGAAGTATTTAATCCTGATTTGCCTGCAGTACGCAGTGAACAAACGCTGCAAGAAGTGAAAACCGGTGGTGATTCTGCAGGTGGAATTCCCGGTGCACTTACCAATCAACCTCCTGGTACCAATGTGCAAGCACCGGAACAAATTGATCCTGCAACCGGCCAACCAATTGTTGCAAAACCACCCACCAATAATCGTGAACAGGCCACGCGTAATTTTGAATTGGATAGAACTGTCAGTTATACAAAACATCAACAAGGCACGTTAAAACGTTTAACGGTTGCGGTGGTGGTGGATGACAAAGTCAGTGTTAATGAAGATGAAGAAACTGTGCGCACTCCCTGGACTGATGAAGAATTGAATCGTTTGACTATACTGGTGAGAGATGCCGTGGGTTTCAGTGCAGTACGTGGCGATAGTGTGAATGTGTTGAATACACCTTTTGTGGGTACAGAGCTTGTTGCTGAAACTGAAGCAGAAGTGATTCCCTGGTGGCAGCAATGGATTTCGGAGCACATGCGTTATATCGCAAGTGTGGTGATCATACTGGCTGTTATTTTTGGCGTCATTCGCCCTATGTTTCGCAGTTTATCCAAACAAGGCGGTGCACTTGCCGAGCAGGAAGAAGCTCGCCAGTTGGCAGCTTTGGAAGCGGCGGGAACCGTGGGCATGGATGGTATGTCGGATGAAACAGTTACCCTTACAGGTGGCAGTGCGTTGATGTTACCGGGCCCTGAAAATAGCTACGAACATCAAATTACAGCTATTAAAGGTCTTATTGCCGATGATCCGGGTCGTGTTGCACAGGTAGTTAAAAAATGGGTGAATCGCGATGACTAATGAAAAAAATGCTCCTGCAGAAAAATCCAAAACCAAATTGCGATATTTGGATCAGGCTGCAATTTTGTTAATGTCATTAGGTGAGCAGGACGCAGCTGAAATTTTAAAACACATGGGGCCAAAAGAAGTACAGCGTTTGGGTACGGCTATGACGGCATTGCAAAATGTTCAGCAAGTTGAAGTGCAATCAGTGATTGGAAATTTCTTTGAAGAGGTTAGAAATTTAACTGGTTTGGGCATAGGGACTGATAATTACATTCGCAAAATGTTGGTGACAGCATTGGGTGATGATAAAGCCAATAGTTTAATTGACCGGATTTTGTTAGGTGGTAATACCACCGGTCTTGATACCTTGAAATGGATGGATTCACGTTCAATTGCCGACATGATTCGCAACGAACACCCGCAAATTCAGGCAATTGTAATCGCCTATCTGGACGCTGATCAATCTGCACAAATTTTATCGTTTTTCCCCGAAAAAGTTCGTCTCGATATTATGATGCGGGTTGCATCACTGGACACAGTACAACCGCAAGCTCTGCAAGAATTGAACGATATTCTTGAAAAACAATTTTCCGGTAATGCTTCATCGCAAACCAAAGCCATGGGTGGTTACAAAGTCGCTGCCGAAATTATGAATAATCTGGATGGATCAATTGAAGCGGAATTGATGGAAAGTATTAAAGAAGTTGACGAGGATATGGGAAATCAAATCCAGGATTTAATGTTTGTATTTGATAACCTGAAAGATGTGGATGATCGTGGTATTCAAACTTTATTGCGTGAAGTATCTTCTGAAGTGTTGGTGGTGGCATTGAAAGGCGCTGACGAAGAATTGAAAGAAAAAATATTTAAAAATATGTCAAAACGTGCTGCTGAATTGCTACGTGACGATCTGGAAACCAAACCGCCAATGCGTTTGGCTGATGTAGAGGCAGCGCAAAAAGAAATTCTGATTACAGCCCGCCGCATGGCAGATGCGGGTGAGATTATGTTGGGTAGTTCGAGTGAGCAGATGATTTAGTTGAAAAACACCCTCTCCCTAACCCTCTCCCATCAAGGGAGAGGGAACTGATTGTACTTCGCATCGAATTAATCAGGGAGTAGGCTCCCTCACCCCTTGTGGGAGAGGGCGGGGGGAGAGGGGGGGAAATAAAAACCTGAGACAAAACCATGACCGATCCTAAAAATCAAAATCGAATTGCCGGTGAAACCATAGAGGCTATGCAGCCCTGGATTTTGCCGCCGGTCAATGACAATGGTCGTGTGTTATCAACTGCAGAAAAAGAAGCAAGAGAGCGTAAGTTGGCATTGTTACGTCAAAGTAAGGAATCGGTACAAACTATCGAAATGCCTGAGCCCAGTTCGCCGTTAAAAGGAATGACAGCGCAAGAGTTGGAAAAAATTTTTGCGGATGCCGAGCAAGATGGTTTTACTAAAGGTCATGCTGCAGGTTTTGAAAAAGGTCGCGCTGAAGGTTATGAAGCCGGACGTCAACAAGGATTGAAAGAGATGCGCGAGCAGCTCACGGCGGAACAATTACGTTTTAAATCCTTGGCCAATTCATTACTGCAACCATTGGATGAGCAGGACGATGACATAGAGCAGATGTTATTGGAAATGATTTGTACATTGACGCAAAATGTTATTCAACGCGAAATGCAAACGGATTCGTCCTGTATTTTGGATATAGTGAAAACCGCCATTGATGCACTGCCAATTGGCAGTAAAAATATTCGTATTATTTTGCATCCAAATGATTTACCTGCAGTTGATGCTTATGCAACTGAACAACAACTGGATTGGAAATTTCTTACCGATCCACAATTAATTCCCGGTGGTTGCCGTGTTGAAACTCTGGAAAGTCGAATTGATTTTTCCGTTTCACAGCGTTTGCAATACGTTCTGGAACAATTTCTGAAAGGTCAATTATCTCGCGTTGATGATGCGGATATTGATGATCATCATGCCTGAACGCCAATCAATTATTTCCCGCTTGCAACAATATCAACCGCATCGTCAGGCGCTGGTGCAACCTGTAGCGGAAGGCAGGATTACCCGCGCTGTAGGTTTGACTCTTGAGGCCGTTGGATTAAATATCTCATTGGGTCACCAATGCGAAGTGATCAATAGCGATCAACAAAAAATTTCAGCAGAAGTGGTTGGTTTTTCCGGCGACAAAATATTTTTAATGCCAGTCACCCGCATTGAAGGTTTACAACCCGGAGCACGAGTTGTACCGGTTTCCAGCGAGCAACATTTGCGAATTGGTCCGCAACTTCTCGGGCGAGTGATTAACGGAATTGGTCAGCCATTGGATAACAAAGGCCCTTTGTTGGGTGATGAATTTCTGGATTTACATCCGCGTGAAATTAATCCATTGCAACGCCATCCTATTAGTGAACCACTTGATGTTGGTGTGCGGGCAATTAACGCATTAATCACGGTTGGGCGCGGACAGCGTTTGGGATTATTTGCCGGTAGCGGTGTAGGAAAAAGTGTGTTGATGGGCATGATGACGCGTTTTACCAAAGCCGACATAGTGGTTGTGGGGTTGATTGGTGAACGTGGTCGTGAAGTAAAAGAATTTATTGATCATATTTTGGGTGAAGAAGGTTTGCGTCGTGCAGTGGTGGTTGCATCGCCCGCAGACGACGCGCCCTTGATGCGTTTGCGAGCCTCGCAGTTGGCAAGTCGTATCGCAGAATATTATCGCGATCAAGGCAAAAACGTATTGTTGCTGATGGATTCGCTGACACGTTTTGCGCAAGCACAGCGTGAAATAGCCCTGGCGATTGGTGAACCACCGGCGACTAAAGGTTACCCGCCTTCAGTTTTTGCGAAAATTCCACAATTGGTTGAACGTGCAGGCAATGCGGATGCAGGGCAGGGTTCAATCACCGCTTTTTATACGGTGTTAACGGAAGGCGATGATTTGCAGGATCCAATTGCCGATGCTGCGCGTGCAATTCTCGATGGCCATGTCGTGCTCTCACGCGGTTTGGCAGAAGAAGGAATTTATCCGGCGATTGATGTTGAATCTTCTATCAGTCGCGCCATGCAAAATATTGTGCCAGAAGAACATTTGAAAATGATGCAGCGCTTTAAACAATTGTTGTCGCGTTACCAACAAAATCGCGATTTGATTGCAATTGGCGCGTATCAAGCGGGAACTGATCCTGAAACCGATTTTGCAATTGATCGCTTTCCGCATCTGCGTGCATTCATTCAACAGGGGATCAGGGAAGCGGTGTACCTTCCCGAAGCGACATTGCATTTGAATAACCTGCTTAAACCTCCGGCCAATCCCAAGGGCACAGGGCCTTTGGCGGCTCAACACAAGCGTCAAAGCTAAACATAAACCTTGGGTAATTTATGGCCAGGACTCGTTCACAACGCATGCAGATAGTGTTGACTTTGGCGCAAAAAGCCGAGGATGAGGCAGCACAAAAAGTGAAACAACAAGCCGAATTACTGAAGCAGGAAGCGCAACAATTGGATGAACTTAAATCCTATTCCGGACAATATCTTCAAGCCTATGCAAATTTACGCGACGGCGTGTCCGCGCAGGAGATGATAAATTACAGTGGGTTTATTGGCCGTTTGGCAGATGCAATAAAGGAACAGGAAAATAAAAAGGAGCGTATCCAGCAAGGATTGGATAAACTGAAACAGATTTGGGCAGAAAGACATCAGAAACGAAAAGCCTTGAATGATTTGATTGATCGATTAAAAAAAGAGGAATCAACAGTTCTCGAAAAACTGTTACAAAAAGAAATGGATGAATTGGCAAATCGGCCAAATAGTCTATGCTGAGAATGAAACTTAACGGATGTGTTTACGAGGTCGCCATGGCAATAACATCATCCATCTCTCCCGATGGAAAACAAGTAACAATTTTTATACAGGGAAGATTTGATTTTAGTTCCCATCAGGATTTTCGGAACGCTTATGAACGTTTGAACCCCATACCTTCGCAATACAAGGTAGATTTACAGGGTACATCTTATCTTGATAGTTCAGCTCTCGGTATGTTGTTGCTCCTGCGAGATCATGCGGGTGGTGATCAGTCCAATATCCAGATTGTGAATTGTTCACAGGATGTGAAAAAAATTCTCGCAATTTCCAATTTCGAACAATTATTTGAAATTTGTTAGTTGCCTTGGTCATGCCAGGAATTGCTGTGGAACCAGCTTATGAATGATCAGCGGAAAATAAAAATTCTTGTAGCAGATGATACCGATACTGACAGATTAATTCTTGAAGCCATAGTTAAGAAAGAAGGTCACAGTGTTATCTCTGCCTGTAATGGTCAACAAGCTGTTGATTTGTTTATATCAGAGTCTCCCGAACTGATTTTACTCGATGCATTGATGCCGGTTATGGATGGTTTTGAGGCCGCGAGATTAATCAAACAACATGCAGCAGATAAATTTGTTCCTATATTATTTTTAACGTCGCTTACCGATAATGAATCATTGGTGAAGTGCCTTGAAGCGGGCGGTGACGATTTTCTTTCCAAGCCTTATAGCCGGGTAGTGTTGCAGGCAAAAATCAAATCGTTCAATCGCATGCGGGAAATGAACGCCACTGTGTTGGTACAACGTGACGAAATTGCAAAAAATAATGCGCGTTTATTACAGGAGCAAATGGTTGCTAAACATGTATTTGATAATGTTGCGCACAGCGGCTGCCTGAATTCCCAAAATATACGTTATTTTCTTTCTTCGCTGGCAGTATTTAATGGCGATTTATTATTGGCTGCGATGCGACCCAACGGCAATATGATGGTATTGCTGGGTGATTTCACCGGACATGGTTTGCCCGCTGCAATAGGTGCTATGCCGGTGGCTTCAACTTTTTATGGAATGATCCCCAAAGGATTTTCCATGACGGATGTATTGAAGGAAATTAATAACAAGTTAAAACAAATATTACCTGTTGGCATATTTTGTTGCGCCACTATGCTGGATATCAATTTTCGCAAGAAAAAATTGATTATATGGAATGGTGGGTTGCCGCCAGGTTTCCTTTTTAAAGTAACAGATCGCAAGGTAATCCCCATTAAGTCTACTCATTTACCTCTGGGTGTACTTTCCAGTCGTGCGTTCAAGCATAATTATGAAGAGTATGAATTGAATAATGGTGATCGCTTGTTTTTATGGTCGGATGGTATTCATGAAGCCCGTAACTCACAAGGTGAAATGTTTGGCGAATCCAGATTGATGAGTGTTTTTGAGCAAAACACTCAGGCATCAAATCTGTTTGATGAAATTATTTCCGGTGTACAGAATTTTATTGGTGACAGTGAAAAAGATGATGATCTTTCTTTGTTTGAAATTCGCATGGAAGATCCAATCAATGTCAATGATTATTCTTATGAAGCCAGTGTGAAAAATGAAAATGCGGCGATTATCTGGGATTTGTCATTTGAAGTTAAGCCTGTCAGCTTCAAGTGTTTTGATCCATTGCCGATTCTAATCAGTGTGATTATGGAAATACCCAGTTTGCGCCCCTACAACTCGAGTTTATATACTATTTTGGCTGAACTCTATTCCAATGCATTGGAACATGGCGTGTTGGGTTTGGATTCAAATATGAAAAAAAGCCCGGAAGGTTTTTCCAAATATTACGAGTTGCGTAACGAAAGAATACAGGCAGTACAAACAGGTTTTGTACGAATTTATATTGGTTACAGTGCAAAGGATGTAAAAGGAAGGTTAACTATTCGGGTTGAAGACAGTGGAAAAGGATTTGATTTCCAGAGTAAGCTTGGCTCCAGTTTGAGTACTTCCGGTTACAGTGGTCGCGGTATTGCCCTGATGGAAAAAATGTGCGAATCGATTCGTTATTTAGGTAATGGGAATATTGCGGAAGTTGTGTTTGTTTGGCCAAATGATGATTAAGGTGACAGAATGGATCATTTAGATAGACAAGCCCTTGAGACACTGAAAGAAGTTATGGAAGACGATTTTGCATTGTTGATTACCACCTTTTTGCAAGACTCTGAAAATAGAATCAGGACATTGAGTACTCTTGTGAAATCAGACAACGCAGATGCCGTTCGTCGTGCCGCACATAGTTTCAAAGGCAGTTGCAGTAATATCGGCGCACCTTTGCTGGCGTCTTATTGTGCTGCGTTGGAAGAAAAAGGTGTAGACAATATGCTTGATAATATTCAGGAAGATATTGATCGGATTAAAGTCGAATACGAAATTGTTAAAGGTTTGCTTCTGACCTTGTAAACCCCCGCTTTTGGCATCTCTCTTGCTCCTTCTTCGATAGACAGTTACTGACATTACAAAAGCGGCAAACCTTTGCCGTTTTCTATCGGGAGTTGCGCATGAATAAATCTGTATTACCAATGGTATTGGATTCCATATCTTATGACTCTGTGTCGTTATCCAAATCTAAAAAACCATGGGTTGAAGCGGATGTGTCCGGCTCTGCTTCTGCGTCTGCAAGAGTTGCTTCGGCGTCTGATCGAGTTGCTTCGGCGTCTGATAGACGCGACAGTTTTGCCGAGCATTTATCACAATCCCAGCGTGAACTAAAAAAGGATAAAACGCAGGATACTGTTGAAAATAAGCGAAGAGAAAAAACAGATGTTGGAAATCCCAAAGCCAGAGTCACGACAGAAAATGTATCCCATCAAAAACAACATGTAAAAAAAGAAGCAGTGGATCAGCAGCAAGAGCCAGTGTCGCGGCTTGATGCATCAAGCCACACTGAAAAAGAAAATCTCAAGCAAACACACAATAACCTGGAAGTTTCTGAAGCGGAATTTTCAGCAGAAACGATTGTGAATTCAGAGATTACAGCTGATGCAACAGTCACTGTACATCCAATATCAGAAGTTGGTTTGGAGTTGTTTGACGCTGCATCGGATGCATCGGCATTAATCGTGACAGACACTGCAGCAGTTGCTGAAACGGAATCCTTGAGCGGAACGGTTGCGCAGTTTCAATTTGAAACTGAAAATCATCTGCCATTGGCCGACACCAATCAGGAATTGATTGCCAAAGGCGTTGATATTAAAGAATTGGGTGAAAATTATTTGCAGGGAATTGATATCCGGCCGGAGCAGAAATCCTTGGCTGCAGAGATTGTGGAGCCAGCAGAAATAGCGAATAACCTGACGGTTTTGTCAGAACTAATGACGGCCAATATCAAAACAGTAGAAGCGAATAATACAGAGAATGCCGCAATCAATATTCCCGGTATTGAAAAATTGATTGTTCCCGTTACTCAGGCGCAGATTAATTCCCCGGCAATGCCGGTAAATAAAAACGGCATGGAATTGCCGCTGGAATTGGTTGCGATTGATACAGAAGAAACACAGGATATTGGTCTGGATGAATTGATAAATTTAACGGATGAAGTGAAATCAGAAGATAAATCCACAAAAACAGATTTGTTCAAAACTTTATTAGTGCAATCACAAACCGAGAAAACGTCATCGGTTGAAAAGCCTCCTGTGGTCGCACCGGTAATGGCACCTGTAACAACGGCGCAAGTAGCAACGGCCAATCGATTGTTTACTCCACAAACCCAATTGGGTATGAATACAGCGCATCCACATTGGGGAAATGCGGTGGGTGAAAAAATAATGTGGATGGCGAATCAACAATTATCCTCCGCCGATATCCGGCTTGATCCACCGGAATTAGGCAGCTTGCAAGTAAAAGTCACCATTCAACAGGATCAGGCCAGCATCACGTTTATTACCCCACATCCACAAGTACGTGAATTATTGGATCAACAAGTCACTCGCTTACGGGAGATGTTTGCTGAGCAGGGTTTGAATCTGGGGCAGGTCGATATTGCGGATAAACGCGAACATGAATCGCGCCAATCAGATGATGAAACCAAATCCAAAAGTCGTTTTGTGAGTGAAGAATCTGAAGAAACTCAAGTGGCGTCTATTTCCAGTCTTTATTTGGTTGATCAGTTTGTTTGATTAGCTCCTCCCTTTGAAAAAGGGAGACGGGGGAGGGATTTAAGATGGTCAAATTTTTCTGAGATTTTAAATCCCCCCTAACCCCCTTTTTCAAAGGGGAGACAGTTTCTCCCCACAAAACCTGCAAAATCAAAACCCGCTGCTAAGCTTTAGTAAGCAAAAGTGCCAGTGATGCTGGCATATCTATTGCTCAATCATCTAAAAGCAGAACAAGTGACGGAGTTTTGACATGGCTGCAGCCGATCCCAAAAAAGCGAAAGCAAAAGCAGTTGATAAAGATGAGGATGCAGATAATGCAGAGCAGTCTGCGGACGAAGGTAAAAAGAAAAAGAAAAAATTATTCATCATGATTGGTGTAGCAGTATTGCTGATGTCGATTTCGATTGGTGGCACATTGCTGGCTGTTAAATTACTTTCTTCCGATAGTGGAAAGGATGTGGCTGAAGAAACTGCAGATGAAGAAGATGAAGAAGGCGAAGAAGATGCAGAGGAAGTTGGCATTGAAGCGGCGCCCGCTATTTATTACACCATGACACCCAATTTTACAGTTAATTTCAGCGTTGATGGACGACAACGCTATTTGCAGGCGGAAATTACTTTGATGTATCGAAATCCGGAAGTGGATTCGTTGTTGTTATTGCATATGCCTGCTATTCGTAATCAATTGGTGATGTTATTGAGCACCAAAAGTTTTGATGAGTTACAAAATCCTGATAGCCGCGAAAAATTGAAAGTTGAATCCTTACAGGCTATTCAATCTATATTGGACAAAGAGAACGCCGCACTGAAACAAAAAAATAAAACGGATGATGAAGAGGAGGAAGAAGATGAAGACGAAGAAGATGCAGATCAAACGGAAAAAGAAAATCCGTTAGTGATTGAACAAGTATTATTTACCCGTTTCGTAATGCAATAGGATTAATCAGGTGCAAGACTTACTTTCACAAGACGAAATCGATGCGCTTTTACACGGTGTTGACGACGGCAATATTGAAACTGAATCAGATCTTGATCCGGGGATGGTCAAATCATATGACCTGACCAGTCAGGATCGGATAGTGCGTGGTCGTATGCCCACGCTGGAAATGATCAATGAACGTTTTGCCCGTTACACACGAATCAGTATGTTCAATTTGTTGCGCCGTACGGCAGATGTTTCTGTTGGTGGTGTGCAAATTCAAAAATTTGGCGAGTATGTTCACACACTCTATGTTCCCACCAGTTTAAACATGGTGAAGTTTCGTCCATTGCGGGGAACAGCATTAATTATTCTGGATGCGCGTTTGGTTTTTAAATTAGTGGATAATTTTTTTGGCGGTGATGGTCGTCACGCAAAAATTGAAGGCCGTGAATTTACACCAACGGAATTGCGTGTGGTGCAAATGGTATTGAATCAGGGATTTATTGATTTGGCCGAAGCCTGGAAAGCAGTATTCCCGATTAATTTCGAATATGTTCATTCGGAAGTGAATCCTTCGCTTGCCAACATTGTGAGCCCGAGTGAAGTAGTAGTTGTCAGTACTTTTCATATTGAATTGGATGGTGGTGGCGGTGAATTACATATCACTATGCCTTATTCAATGATTGAACCTATTCGTGAAATTCTGGATGCGGGTTTGCAAAGTGATACAGATGAGCAGGACGAGCGTTGGGTAAAAGCACTGCGTGAAGACGTGCTCAATGCGAAAGTGGATCTGGAGTGTGATGTGGTGCGTCGTGATATTACTTTGCGCGATATAGTGGATTTAAAAGCAGGTGATGTTATTCCAATTGATTTGCCTGATTATCACGTGCTCACAGCAAATGGTGTACCCATGTTCAGAACACAAATGGGCCAACACAATGGCAATCTTGCATTGAAAATATTGGAATTTATTGATCGTTCCAGTGCATACAACATAACAGGAACAAGAGGTGAATCAAATGGCAAAAGATGATCAGGATGCAATGGCTGACGATTGGGCTGCAGCTATGGCCGAGCAAGCCACAGCAGATGATGTGATGTCACAGGCTGTGTCTTTCGAAGAATTAAAAGATGACAGTTCCAAAATGGGTTCAATGAGTCCCGAGTTGGAAGTGATTCTGGATATTCCCGTTTCCATTTCCATGGAAGTCGGACGTACATCCATCACTATTCGTAATTTATTGCAATTGAATCAGGGGTCAGTCATTGAATTGGATCGATTGGCGGGTGAGCCTCTTGATGTATTGGTCAATGGCACCTTGATTGCACATGGCGAAGTGGTTGTGGTCAATGAAAAATTTGGTATTCGTATGACCGATGTCATCAGTCCGTCAGAAAGAATTAAAAAATTACGTTAATAAAAATATGAGGCGTGAATCATGAGTGCAAGTGCCAGTTTGATTCAGGTAACACTCGCATTAATGTTGATGGTTGGGTTGATTTTGGGGTTGGCCTGGTTAGCACGTCGATTCGGGCAACCTTTGTTTCAGCAGAACAAACATTTGCGTTTAGTTGCCAGTTTATCTTTAGGTGTTAAAGAAAAAATTATTCTGGTGGAAGTTGAAGGCAAACAATTGGTGTTGGGTGTAACACCACAACAGATTACGTCTTTGCATGTAATTGATAATCCATTAAAGGAATCAACCGAATCTGTAGAAAGTGCAGAAAAAAATCCTGTGGCGGAAAAAAATATTACGTCAGATTTTAGTAAAAAATTAATGGAAATATTGAAGGGAAATCGCATGACCCCCTCCTAGCCTCCCCCTTGCCAGGGGGAGGGACTTTACTCCCTGTTTAATGCAGGGTGGGATCTGTCCCCTCCCCTGGCAAGGGGAGGGTTAGGGTGGGGTCATTTTCCCCAATAAATAAAGGAACCAATAAATGAAATTCGCTGTAAAAAACATGTTGATAATTCTGGTGCTGTTTCTGTGTCATTCCACTCTGGCACAAACCACACCCGCACCGTTGCAAACATCAACCAATAGTTTATCTGCACAACAAACTCTACCAGTCGGATCGTCATTACCCGCGATTCCCGGGTTGCCTGCATTCACCGTTCAAACCAATGCAAAAGGGCAACAGGAATACACAGTGACGCTGCAAATTTTAATTCTCATGACTATGCTGATATTTTTGCCAGCAATTCTCATGATGATGACATCGTTCACGAGAATTATTATTGTGTTTTCGATTTTGCGTCAGGCTTTGGGTTTGCAACAGTCACCGTCGAATCAGATTTTAGTCGGGCTTGCGTTGTTTTTAACTTTGTTCATCATGCAGCCTGTATTTCAAAAAGTGAATTCTGATGCATTGCAACCTTATATTAATAATCAAATCAGTCCGCAGGAGGCTTTGGCTAAAACAGCAGCACCTTTTCATCAGTTTATGTTGGCGCAAACACGCGAGTCCGATATTGCATTGTTTGTTGGTATTGCCAAACATCCACCGATTGCTGCACCGCAAGAAACACCTTTTACTATTTTAATTCCGGCTTTTATTATCAGTGAATTAAAAACGGCATTTCAAATTGGATTCATTATTTTTATTCCATTTTTAGTTATCGATATTGTGGTGTCCAGCGTGTTGATGGCTATGGGTATGATGATGTTGTCGCCCTTAATTATTTCGCTGCCATTCAAAATAATGTTGTTTGTATTGGTAGACGGTTGGGCCTTAATAGTAGGTACACTCGCCGCCAGTTATGGCGTCTAGCAATTTTAAACAGGAGGCGATCATGACACCTGAAGTAGTGATGGATTTATTTTCAGAAGCTTTTTTCCTGACAATTTTAATGTTGCTGGTGATTATTGGTCCGGGGCTCATTGTGGGGTTGGTTGTCAGTATGTTTCAAGCGGCGACACAAATTAATGAACAAACATTAAGTTTTTTGCCGCGCTTAATTGTCACTATTGCCACGCTGATGATTGCAGGCCCCTGGCTACTCACAAAATTTATGGATTTATTTAACCGGCTTTATTCGGCTATTCCGCATTTAATTGGTTGATAATATTTCATGCAAGAATTGATTATTACCGAGCAACAACTGAATCAATTTATTGGCCAATATTTGTGGCCCATGTTACGTATTGGTGCTTTTTATATGGCGGCACCGATTGTAGGTGCGCGCACTGTACCTGCACGTTTACGCATTATCCTGACTTTATTTACCGCTATTTTAATTGCACCTGTATTGCCACCTGCACCGACCATCAGTTTTATGTCTGTAGAAGGCATGGTAATGATTATTAAAGAGGTGCTAATCGGTTTGGGATTGGGGTTTTCAATACAGGTGGTGCTGCAAGCTTTTTTATTGGCGGGGCAATATATTTCCCAAAAAATGGGTTTGGGATTTGCATCAATGAATGATCCGGCTAATGGTGTGAGCGTCGCTATTATTTCGCAATTTTATTTATTGCTGACGACTTTGTTGTTTTTAAGTTCGAATGGTCATTTGATTATTATTCAATTGCTCATTGACAGCTACCAACGATTTCCCTTGCTGGCCAGTGGTTTTGCAGATCAACAATTTTCGATCATAGTGCATATGGGTTCCTGGATGTTTGCGGCTGCATTGCTGATCAGCTTGCCTTTGTTTACAGCATTAATGATTGTCAATATTTCTTTTGGTGTTATGAGCAGATCAGCACCGCAAATGAATATTTTCAGTGTCGGTTTTCCTATTACGTTATTGTTTGGATTTATTTTAATGTGGTTTAGTCTTGCCAATTTTTTGCCTTTGTATTTTGAATTGATGGATGAAGGGTTGGGATTGGTGAAGGGGTTGCTTGTGTAAAAGACCCCACCCTAACCCTCCCCTTACCAGGGGACTGGCTCCTCCCCCCTGACAAGGGGGAGGCGGGGGAGGGGGTCAGGTTGTAATGAAAATTCTTTCAGAGAATAAATATGGCCGAAGAAGACGATAGTGGTCAGGAAAAAACGGAAGAGGCCAGTGCGCGGAAACTGGAAAAAGCGCGCGAAGAAGGCCAGGTTCCGCGATCACGTGAATTAACGACCACCGCAATTTTATTAATTGCCGGTGTTGGGCTTTATGTTTTTTCCGGATTTATGGGAAAAAAAATAATCGAATTAACTCGCGAAAATTTTGCTATCAGTCGCGAGGCTATTTTTGATCCCAATGCGATGTTGGCACGTCTTGCAGCAGCAATGTTTGATGGTTTTCTCAGTATTATGCCGTTGGTTGCTTTATTGGTTGTTGCAGCGATTGTTGGCCCTATCGCTTTAGGCGGATGGTTATACAGTCCACAATCCATGTTGCCAAAGTTGGATCGCATGAGCCCTCTTGCAGGACTCAAAAGAATGTTTTCTGCAAAATCCCTGATGGAATTACTCAAGGCGTTGGCAAAAGTTTTAGTGATTTTAGGGGCCACTATTTTGGTTTTGCAATTTTATGCACAACCTATGTTTCGTTTGGGTGATGAAGCTGTTAATAATTCGATTATTCACTCGCTGGAAATTTCCGTACAGGCGCTGATTATTTTGGCTGCAGTCACGATTGCGATAGCAGCGATCGATGTACCGATTCAAATTTGGGAATTCACCAAAAAAATGCGTATGTCGCGTCAGGATTTGAAAGACGAATTCAAAGATACTGATGGCAAACCGGAAGTGAAAGGACGCATCCGACAATTACAACGCGAAATTGCGCAGCGTCGCATGATGGCAAAAGTGCCCGAAGCTGACGTCATCATCACTAACCCGACTCACTATGCTGTTGCATTGAAATATCAACCTGAAACTATGGCGACCCCCATTTTATTGGCAAAAGGTGGCGATCATGTTGCAATGAAAATTCGTGAAATCGCTGCGGCACATAAAATAGAAATTATTGAGTCAGCTGCTCTGGCTAGAGCGATTTATCACACGACTGATCTGGATGCAGAAATTCCGTCAGGATTATATTTGGCGGTTGCGCAAATTCTGGCTTATGTTTTTCAGTTGCGAAATTTCCGAAAAGGAAAAGGCGATAAACCGGTTTATCCCAAAAATATTAAAATTCCAAAAGATATGGAGTTCGATTGATGTTATGGATTATAAAACATTGACTGTATCGTTTGCGGTTTGGCTTTACCCGCAGAAAAGATCCAGCGTAAGCATCTTACCCACCATGACCATTGTTTGATTTCCGGGTTGAATTGCAAATTCAATTGTGCAGTTGCTAGCGCATCTTCAATTAATGCATCGTGTAATGGTCGATAAATTAACGGCCAGGTGATTCTTGCCAGACCTTTTGGATTTAATTCCAGCAGGTGCTGCAGTTGGCATGAATTGTTGGATGTCGTGATAACTTCGAATTTGTGCAGGCCTCGAAAACCTCTCGGGCTGGTAAAGCGAAAGCTGATGAATTTTCCTCTTGAATAATTTTCAACGAAATAACGAACAGGGCCGTGACCACCTCTCGCACCTATCGATAATTCCCGATCTAATTTCATATTGGGCCAGATATAAGCAGGCCATAGGCAATTTTGCGGAGAAGCAAGCAAATCGATTAATCCTCCCACTCTGTTTGCCGGGCAGTTAAACAGTCTTTGATGTTTATTGATAATTTGCATCTGTATCTCCATCGACTTCGAAGCTAATCTTATTTCCTTTCTTGCTAAAAAGCGCGCAGAATTAAGACGGGTGTTTTATTTTGTGGATCTATCATGATTATTGAAACTGGAAAGGTGGTTTCTGTAGAGCCGGAGGGGTTATGGGTCGAAACTATTTCCCGCTCGGTTTGTGGTACCTGCAAAGCAGAAAAAGGCTGCGGGCAAAGTTTGATGGCCAAGTGGTCAGGTCATACCAGTTATATTTGGGTTTTGTTGGAAGGGCGCAATCCCGATGCTTATCAGCCGGGTGATTCCATTCAAATTGGTATACCCGAAGACATTGTTGCCAAAGGTTCGATGATTGTTTATCTGGTACCTTTGATCGTGATGTTGCTGGTAACCCTATTGGCGCATCGACAATTTGCCAATGAAGCAATGACCGTGATAGCTGCAGTTTCAGGATTATTATTGGGCGGTGCAATTATTCGTTGGCATGCGTGGAAAACACGATTCGATCCGCGTTTACAGCCAGTCCTGGTCGATGATCGTGAAAAAATAAATTTAATAGAACCGAGTATTCAGTCGTAGGTTGGGGTGCAAACCCCAACATTGAATTTCGATCATAAAACGGTGTTGGGGTTTGCACCCCAACACTTGTACTGCCCAGCCTGCTCGTCAAGCCAAAGCTTTCAGTGCTGCATCGTAATTGGGTTCATTGGCAACTTCAGAAACCAATTCAGTGTGCAGTACTTTGCCATCGGTTCCGATAACAACAATAGCGCGTGCGCAAAGTGCTGTTAAAGGACCATCAACAAATTTGACACCGTAATCGCTGGCAAAACTGGAGCGGAAAGCGGAAGCGGTAATCACTTTTTCCAAACCTTCAGCGCCACAGAAACGGCTTAATGCAAAAGGTAAATCCTGTGATGCACACACAACAACGGTGTTATCCAATGCATTGGCCTTTTCATTAAAAGTGCGAACAGATTGTGCGCAGGTAGGAGTATCTACACTGGGAAATATATTCAGAATAATGCGTTTCCCGGCAAGACTTTCAGAAGTGACATCAGCTGCAACAGATTGTGCGAGTTTGAATGCAGGGGCCTTGCTGCCAACCTGAGGTAAATTTCCGTTTGTATTAAATGGGTTTCCTTTAAGGGTTACTGTAGCCATAAGAAGCTCCTGTGATTGAGTGGTAATAAAATATCGCCGCGCAAGACTAGAGGAATAAACAGAAAAAAGAAACTGGATTCATTTGTTGTGCGGAGCTGGGGGCAGAAGCTGTTTATTTAATAATCTTGTGTTGAAAATGAGGACGGAAATTGCGGGTTGCAATCACACAACAAAGTCCTGATAATGCGCGCCTCTTGCGATACGCAAGCTCTATGGTGGCCTGATTGGTCCCCTCGCAATAGTCAGCTGTGAACCCCGCCAGGCCCGGAAGGGAGCAACGGTAGCAGTCAGATTGTGTGCCGGGGTGTGGCTGGTCAGGTTACCTCCAATTTCCTTTCCTGATTTCTCTTTGCAAAGAATTACCTACGACTTGTCAGGTCGCTCGTTTATAATCGCCGCTGTTTTCTGATTCCGGAATGGCTTATGAGTTATCAGGTTCTGGCCCGTAAATGGCGGCCACGCATTTTTCGCGAGATGGTAGGGCAGGAGCATGTCCTGCAAGCCTTGATCAATGCTCTGGATCATAACCGTTTGCATCATGCTTACCTGTTTACCGGCACCCGCGGTGTGGGCAAAACCACCATCGCCCGTATTCTTGCCAAATGCCTCAATTGTGAAACCGGTGTGAGTTCCGAACCCTGCGGCCAATGCAGTGCTTGCCGTGAAATTGCTGAAGGGCGATTTGTTGATTTGATAGAAGTAGATGCTGCATCCCGCACCAAGGTTGAAGATACACGTGAACTATTGGAAAACGTTCAATACGCACCGACTCGCGGTCGTTATAAAGTCTATTTAATTGACGAAGTCCACATGCTTTCCAATAGCAGTTTTAATGCTTTGTTGAAAACACTGGAAGAACCACCGCCTCACGTTAAATTTTTATTGGCAACGACTGATCCGCAAAAATTGCCTATGACAATTTTGTCGCGTTGTTTGCAATTCAATTTAAAAAATATGACGCCGGAACGAATCGTCAATCATCTCAAGTTTGTATTGGAACAGGAGATGGTGCCTTTCGAAGAGCCTGCGCTTTGGCATTTAGGTCGCGCTGCTGACGGCAGTATGCGTGATGCCATGAGTTTAACTGATCAAGCGATTTCTTACGGCTCCGGAAAAATAACGGATACTGAAGTCAGTGCAATGTTAGGCACTATCGATCAAGCGTCGATACAAAAATTGGTGCAAGCATTAATTGATCTGGATGGGAAAAATTTATTGCAAGTGGTTGCGGATATGTCGGAGCAATCTCCGGATTATGCGTCCGCATTGGCAGAACTTTTATCCACATTACATCGCATTGCGATTGCACAAGCTTTACCGGAAGCTCTGGATAATAGCCAGGGTGACAGAGAGAAAATTTTGCAATGGGCGCAAGCTTTGCCTGCAGAAAATGTACAACTTTTTTATCAAACCGCTTTATTAGGTCGTCGCGATTTGCCTTTGGCGCCAGATCCTCGCTCAGGATTTGAAATGGTGTTGTTACGCATGTTGGCATTTAAGCCGCAAGGTTTAATGGAATTGCCGACTCAGAAAATGCCGCAAAAAAATACGGGAGAGATGACTGCAAAAAAGTCTGAGGCGGCATTGCCGCCTGTCACAGATAAAACTGTTGAAGCGGTTGTAAAAGCAGACCCCACCCTAACCCTCCCCCCGGCAACCGCTCCTGGCGTTGCTCTACCTCCTGCATCCATGCAGTCGTTACCAGGGGAGGGGACAGATACCACTCTGAATTTAGCGGGGAGTAAAGTCCCTCCCCTTGGCAAGGGGGAGGCTAGGAGGGGGTCTTTTGATCAGAGTGACAAGCTTGTCGATGAAAACAAAATTCCAGTAGAGATTTTAACAACGAATGTTGTTCAGAAAACTCCAGCAGTAGAAATAAAAAAATCATCCGTTGTAAAAAAAATTGCGTATGAATCTGCCGTAGCGACAGATTGGCCAACAATTTATTTGGGATTATCCGTCAGCGGTATTTTGCAAAACACCACAATGCATTGCGAATGTATTGAACGAAAAGCCAATGTATTTATTTTTACTCTGGATGAAAATTACAGCACGCTGTTTGATGTCAGTCATCAGCAACGATTGGCCGATGTGTTGTCGGATTATTTTAATGAAAAAGTACAGGTAAAAATTACACCGGGAAAAGTGATACAGGAAACACCTGCGAAGATTGCAGAACGCGAACGCCGGGCACGTCAACATGAAGCAGAGATTGCCATTCAACAAGATCCGGTTGTACAACAATTAATTTCACAATGTAATGCCAGTGTTCGACCTGGCTCAATTGAACCTTTGATATAGGAACTAAAATGAATATCAACGATTTAATGAAACAAGCGCAAGACATGCAAAGCAAAATGCAAAAAATGCAAGAAGACATGGCGAATGCTGAGGTCAAAGGTGAAGCCGGTGCCGGTTTGGTTGCAGTGGTGATGACAGGTCGTCACGATGTGAAGCGTGTGCATATAGATGAAAGTTTGATGAAAGAAGATAAGGAAATGCTGGAAGATTTATTAGCTGCTGCCGTCAATGATGCAGTGCGAAAAGTAGAAGCACAAAGCCGCGATCAAATGTCAAAAATGACAGCGGGAATGGGGCTTCCACCGGGATTTAAAATGCCGTTTTGATTTTCCCCTCAATTCCCTTGAAAAGGGGATTGGCCCCTCACTTCGACAAATTGCAGGAGCAATTTGCACAGCGAAGCTGCCCGAAGGGGAAACTACAGGAAGTGGTTTATGAAAAAGGGAGGCGGGGGAGGGATTTAAGATGGTCAGTTTTATGAAAATTTTAAATCCCCCCTAACCCCCCTTTTTCAAAGTGGGGAACAAAAGCGGGTGAAATTTTTTAAATTATTTTTTTGGAAACCAAATGTTCAGCCCACTTATCGACGAATTAATGTCTGCCTTGCGTTGCTTGCCGGGTGTTGGTCCAAAATCCGCACAACGAATGGCGTTGCATTTGTTGGAGCGCAATCGTGAAGGCGCGTCGCGTTTGTCGGTGGCTTTGCAAGCAGCGGTTGAAGGAGTCGGGCAATGCGAACGTTGCCATACATTAACTGAACAAACGCTTTGCGGAATTTGCAGCAATCAACGTCGTGATGATGCTTTGTTGTGTGTGGTGGAAACGCCTGCGGATATTTTGGCGATTGAACAAGCCGGAACTTATCAAGGAAAATATTTTGTGTTGCACGGACATTTATCGCCGATTGATGGCATTGGCCCGCAAGATATTGGTGTC
>CAMLML010000044.1 GCA_946481095.1 uncultured Cellvibrio sp. | reverse complement strand
CTTGACGCTTCATGTGGTGCTTACGACGACGGAATTTGATGATCTTCACTTTGTCAGCACGACCCTGGGCAACTACTTCGGCAATCACCTTGGCACCTGCAACAACTGGAGCACCGATTTTGACATCAGCACCATTTGCTACCAGATACACCTTGTCAAATTCAACTGTGCCGCCTGTAGCGACTTCGATTTTTTCGAGCTTCAGGGTTTCGCCTTCCACTACGCGATGTTGTTTGCCACCGCTTTCAAAAATTGCATATGCACTCATTAATATTGCTCCAAAAACACTGGACGGACATGAAGTAGCCGGACGATATGCCCCTGGCGTTTGTGACTAATGCCGTATAGCCCTTTTTCAGGGGCGGCGATTGTATGCCAAGCTCAGGCCATATTGCAACCAAAACCAGCCAAACCAAGGGTTTAAAAAGCCCCGCCAAACATTCTCACAACCAGGACAGTCGTTCATACAAAATTCGCAAACGTTGTTTGGTTGCTTTAGGTAATTTTTTGACTACCAGATCATAAGAATGATCTATCTGGCGAAACACTTCACTGATTGGCAGCGTTCCGGTTAAATCCAAAGTATTCCAATGTTTTTTATTCATATGATACCCGGGCTTAACTTCATCAAAAACTGAGCGTAGTTGCTCCGCCAAAACAGGATCGCATTTTAAATTTATACCTTCGCCATCTTTATCGTTGAAATAGATGGCAAAAATTTTTCCCTGAATTTTATATACGTCAATACCCGCGCCAAAAGGATGCTGCAATTCCGCCTCGGGCAATAACATTAAATATTGATGCACAGATGCATTCATCATCTGCCTCCGAATAACAAGAATACAAAAGCCGAATAGTATCGTTAAAAAATGACCTGATGCTTTATATTTTTTCTGTTTTGGTCATAATCATTCAGGCAAACACCCAAACCTTAATCCTCACGGGAATAAATTATGAATAAGCTCGGTCACTTACTGATTACAATGCTGTTTATCTCATGCAGCGTCTTTGCGGATAACTCCACATCGGGCGTAGTACCATCGAAACGAACAATAGAATTTTCATGGATGTCAGTTTCAGCCTGGGACAAGATGCATGCAGAAGACACTATAGTTGCGCAATATGACACTGTGGATCTGTTGTTTGCAGGCGATTCGATTACTGCGGGTTGGGACTGGAATATCTGGCAACAAAATTTTGCGCCATTAAAAGCGGCCAACTTTGGCATTGGTGGCGATCACACCGGCAATCTGCTATGGCGTTTGCAACATGGCGCAATAGGTAACATCCAACCAAAATTAATTGTTTTATTAATTGGTGTGAATAATTTTGGTCACCTGAATGAATCACCCGAGCAAGTCGCTGCAGGTGTAACAAAAGTAGTTAATCAATTACAACTGGCATGGCCCAACAGCAAAATATTACTCAACGCTGTATTTCCATTTGAGCAAGCTGTAAATTCACCCAAGCGAAAGCAAGTTCAGGCGCTTAACAAGCTAATCGCAAAATTGGGCGACAATAAAAAAGTTTTTTTCAAAGATTACAGCAAATTGATGCTACAAAAAGACGGTAGTATTTCACCGGACATTATGGCGGATTTTTTACACCCAACCACGAAAGGCTATCAAGTTTGGGCGGATGCTATGACGCCGGATATTTTGGAATTGATGAAGTAAGCATTACAAATCTCACCCTAACCTCCCCTTGGCAAGGGGAGGGAACTGATATTCGCAAGAATTACATCTACACTTTGCGAAGGGGTAAAAAATCTCAAATTAAAAAGATAACTCATCATGAAAAAATTTATCCAACTCATCAGCATTCTGTTATTAACTGCCTGTCAGCAACTACACAATGAGACTGCACAAGTGATTCAAATTCCCGCCAGCGATTCCCGCATCAACATCATGGGTCGCACTCACACCAACCCGGACAAAAGTGTATTAATGGGATTTCCCGGCGTTAGTTTTTTTCTGGAAGCGGAAGGCGCGCAACTGACAGTTGGAATCAAAAGTAATAACGGAAACTCCTGGATTGACGTGACAGTGGATGATCAACCTGCAAAAGCCATAAAAATTGGCAATCAATTACAGGATGTTGAATTATTTTCTTTTACAGAATCCGGAAAACATAAAGTACGACTCACGCATCGCTCTGAAAATTGGCATGGCAATATCACGCTCACAGAGTTCTCGCTAAAAGGGAAAAGATTTTTATCAGCCTCCCAATTACCTAAACGCAAAATGCTGGTACTGGGTGACTCAGTCACCTGCGGCGAGGCGATTGATCGTGTTGCCGGGGAACAAAAGCATACCGGCTGGTGGAATGCACGTGAGTCTTATGGATTGCTGACAGCTGAAGCCTTGAATGCACAAGTACATCTGGTTTGTTGGGGTGGGCGTGGATTAATTCGCAGTTGGAATGGAAAAACGGATGAACAAAACTTACCGGATTTTTATGAATACGCTGTCGGTGACAATGACATCAATTTGAAGTGGGATCACACGCAATTCCAACCGGATTTAATTGTCAGCGCAATCGGCACCAACGACTTTAACCCCGGCATTCCTGACCGTGAAACCTATATATCGACTTACGTAAAACTCATCCATAAATTGAGAGCAAATCACCCTCAGGCGCAGATTATCCTGATTGAAGGCTCAATACTGAGTGGAGAAAAAAAAGCCGCTTTGGTGGGTTATCTCGCTGAAGTTATTAAGCGTGTAAACGACCCCAAAGTACACCAAAGGCAATCCGACTATCATCCTGGCGATGCCAGTGATGGGCACCCAACCAAAGAACAACATGCACTTATGGCAACCAAACTTATTGGGCAAATTCGGCCTTTAATGGGGTGGTAATCGCATATCACCCTCCTTTTTCAGATCATTTCTGGCACTAATATAGTCATTTTGATTTTATGTGCTATCTTCTCTTGTGCACCTGTACACAAGTTCAGGTGTCGCTCAGTTGCTCAAAACGAGTTTTAACCAAATAAACGATAAAAACTTTAACCGTTCCGGAGTCATATCATGCTTAAACATATAGGCCTTTGCCTGGCCATAACGACTATGTTGTCCGCTTGTGGAGGCAGTAACAGTAATAACAACAACTCCAACTCTTCTGCTGTAGTAAGTTCTTCTACCGCTGTGAGCTCTTCCACAGCAGTGAGTTCTTCTACCGCCGTGAGTTCTTCTACTGCAGTGAGTTCTTCCACCGTAGTGAGTTCTTCTACCGCAGTGAGTTCCTCTACCGCAGTGAGTTCCTCTACTGCAGTAAGCTCTTCAATATCAAGTTCATCCTCAGAATCAAGCAGCTCGAGTTCATCTTCAGAATCAAGCAGCTCAAGCTCATCCTCAGAATCAAGTAGTTCTTCAGAAGCAAGTAGCTCCGCAGGAAATTCAATATTGGCTATTGATTTTGAATTGGATTCTGTGGGATCAACTTACGGTATTACCAGCTGGAACCCTGGCGATGTAACTCCAACGGTGATAGCTATTTCATCCGTTACAGGATTACCTGCTAATGGCAGCTCTACCAATGTGCTGAGGAATACTGTCGCAAATTATAATGCAGGCCCAAAATTCAGCTTTATTCTTCCTGCAGGTAAAACATTAGCTAATTACCAACTCAAAGTCGATGCTTATTTCCCTCGTAGTACTTTGGGATTAACAGAGGAGCCCGACAACTATTACAAAGACTTTATTTTTATGGCGGGCACCACATTAAGCAGCGCACTTGTAGACACTAACCCAGCGTACCAAACTAAAATAGCAACTATCTGGAATGATGTAGATGTGTGGAAAACCTACACTTTTACACCAGATGCCACCAAGGGAGCTGCAATAACAGGCGCACTGGAAATCAGTATTGGCTTGAATCGACCTGTAGGCACCAATGCAGATGCTTACTACTTTGATAATGTACGACTGGAACTAATTCCATAAGCTGGTATTAAAAATGAAATGCCCCGTTCATTAACGGGGCATTTTTTTATGCTCAAAACAACAGCGATCAAATATTCCCTTCCGGCCCAAAAGGTTTCATCATCAAAATTAATTTCGGCAAGAGAGTAAGGCTACCTACAATTGCCATAAACATCGCAAATGCAGTAAGCACACCAAAATAAATGGATGGAATAAATTCCGACAACATCAAAATGGAAAATCCGACCACTATAGTGGCTGATGTGTAATACATAGCGCGACCAATTGACGCATGTGACCGGTGCATAGCCTTGATGTAATTTTTATCTATCGCAAACTCTTCACGATAACGGTAAAAATATTGAATCGCCTGATCCACACCCACACCCACCACAATTGCAGCAATGGTGGTGGTCATCATGTCCATAGGAATTCCCACAAGCCCCATAGCACCCAGAACCGCACTGGCAGCCATAATATTCGGCAGTATAGAAATGAGGGCAATTTTAAAAGATCGGAATAACACTATGATCATCAACATAATGGAAACAAACACTACACCTATAGTTGCAATTTGTGATTTAAATAAGCTCTCCAGCATATTGTTGTAAAGTATCAACATGCCGGTGAAATGAACCTGCTCTTCTTTTAATCCCACCTGATTGATAGCGTAATCGTGAATTTTTTTCACCAGTTCAGCACGTTTTAAATCAGGTGTAGTTTCAATCACACGCAATGAAATACGGGTTTGCTGATTTTCATCGGAAAGATACGGGTTAATCATAAATTTTTTGATTTCATCCGACAGCATATTGCGCATCACATTCAATTCGAATTCATTCAATTTTCCTTTATTGATGTCGTTCGCTAATTGATAGGCAATTGCCAGAGAATTCACTTTGCCGACTTCCGGTAAAGTTTCCAGATAATCATGCAGTTGCTTGATTTGATCCAAGCCGCTGACACTGTACCAATAACTTTGGTTTGCAGGTGCTTCACCATCGGCGAACGCATCACCCGTTTCATCAGCAAAAGGATCTCCCGATAAATCATCAAACCCGAATTCTTCAGTTGCGGCAGATTCTGCTTCAGCGGTAGATTCTGTTGAAGCCTCGGAGGTTGAGTCTGTGGCGGCTGACTCTGACTTGTCCGCATCCAGAATAATATCCAGCGCAACTGTTCCGCCCAGTTGTTTATCAATCACACTCAGGCCCTGATGAATTTCACTATCGGATTTAAAATAATCCACAAAACGATTTTCAACTTCCAGTTTGGTAATACCCCAAATACTGGTTGCCACTACCACCAGACTAACCAATAAAATTTTTCCGCCATGAAATTGTGCAAGGCGAGAAAACACTAAAGTTAATGCCGCTGAATTATCACCTTTATCTTTTGGCTGGCCTTTTGGCAGCATCATTAAGCCAGCAGGCAACACCATAAAGGTCATAATAAATCCAACGACCAAACCAATAGTCATCATCCAACCAAAATCAATTACCGGACGAATACCGCTCATAATGAGCGACAAAAAAGCCACTATGGTTGTTAATGCAGAATATAAACAGGGAATAACCATATTGCGCACTGTTTCAAGAACAATATCGGCTTGATCCAACTCAGGGTCAGCCGCATGGATTTCGCGATAACGCACCACAATATAAATGGTAAACGCAAATACCATAATTAATAGCAGTGCAACAAAGTTGGACGAAATGACGGTCATGCGCCAATCAATCCAGCTTAACCAACCCACCATTAAAATCACGGAGAGCAAACATGTCGCCAAAGGCAAAACTACGAATCGCCACTGGCGAAACAGAATTACCAGCATAAACACGATAAAACCTAAAAGTGCCGCGCCAAAAACCACCAAATCACTTTTAATATAAGTCACCATATCGCTGGTGATCATGGTCACGCCGCCAAGAAAAATTTGCGCCCTATCCTGATAACGCTTGGCAATTCCCCGTACAATTTCCACTCTTGCGGAATCGTCTGCAGCAACGGCCGTGCGATAAGCCAAAAATTCGGCAGCAACTTGCTTCAGTTCTACTTCTTCTGCTTTGCTTAAGCCTTGAGTATCACGCTTTTCACGCAAGGCATCGCGATGACGCGCCATTTCGATATACTGATTATTAACTTTCAAATTCAACAAAATGGCCGATGTTTTTCCATCCGGACTTAATAAGGTATCGCGATACACAGGACTGGTTAAAAATTCCTGTTTTGCCAAATTAAAATCCACGCCAGGTGATAATAAATTTCGTGGCGATTCTTTCACTTCCGCCAATGGGCGCATGGGGCTGTAAAGCAGAGGCACATCCAACAGGGAATAAACACTGGCAACTCCTTCAACTTTTGCCAGTTCGTCGCGCAGTTGCGTTAAGGTTGAAATGGATTCCGGCGAAAACATATCCACCTTGGGCGTATAAGTCAGCACCAAAATATCGCCAGTTTGGTAACGTTTGGAAATTTCGCGGTAATAATCTATCGAATTATCATGTTCCAATGTCAATGAATCCGCTGATGCATCCAATTTAAAATTGGTCATACCAAATGCCGCAATCAAGGTCAAAATCAGGATTGTGGTAATAACATGAAATGGTCGATTGATAACACTGGACAAATAAAGACGATAAATAAATCGGGACATGAAATTAACCTGAGGTTGATATTTCCTTGGGCATTCGATGAATAACGAGCGCCATTTAACAGCTCGCGCATTATGCCAGTTGAGACTCTGGACTTAAACCAATAGAACTGAATACAATTCCCGTCTGCGTCAGTAAGTGACCATAAATGGCAGTCACAATTAACCACTTCATTAGATAACGCGCTTTACAGGAATTATCCATGCTGAAACTCCACTTCAAGGATAATCGACACCCAGCTCTTTGGGTTGTTGAAAAGCGCTATCACATTGGCAGTGCCGCAGAAAATCATCTGGTATTAGCCGAGCCGGGGATAGACCCGGTTCACGCAAAATTAGTTCAGGAAAACAATAAATACTTTCTTAGAGATAACAACAGCAGCACGGGTAGTTTTGTTAATGGTCGCCGGGTTACCCAAAAAGAAGTTCTGCCGGGCGATATGATTCGATTTGGCAATACTGAAATTATTGTGTTGGATCCGCGCGCTGCAACCGACAAACCTTCATCCCCCTTAACTGGCCCTTGGCGTCTGGTTTCTGAAAGCAGTTGGTTGTCCGGCAAACATTTTATTATCTCACCGGATAACCCCGTAATACTCGGGCGCGACGAGAAGTGCGATATTGTCATACCCGGTTCACATCTCTCTCGCCGACATCTGGAAATTCGCGTTGATGGCAATGCATTAAGAATAAAGGATTTGAAATCAGCCAATGGGACATTTCTCAATGAAATGAAAATCGACACAGCGACCGCCGGCAATGGCGACAGATTGCGCCTGGATGTTTACAACTTTCGAATTGTTGCTCCTGAATTAAATGAACTGAAAACCCGTTTGCGCAAACCGGCAGAAGAAATGGTTCGCCCTATCGAACGAAAGAAGATCAGCAAGGATCCAAAACGCTGGAAAACCCGCCCCACCTCACCGGGAAACCGGGTTGAACCCACGTACAATGAACAAAAGAAACAACAGTTTATGGTCATAGGCTTACTAATCATTGCTGCTGGCATTATTGCAACTGCACTCTTATGGTAGTATTCGCCACCTCAATTTATTAACCCCTAACGAACCCTATCAGGAAATTAACATGAGTCTTGATCTAGTCCCTGCTGGCAAAAGTTTGCCCGATGATTTTTATGTTGTAATTGAAATTCCAATGAATTCCGGTATCAAGTACGAAATTGATAAAGACAGCAACAGCTTGTTTGTTGATCGTATTGTAAGCACAGCCATGCACTACCCCTGCAACTATGGTTACATTCCACAAACACTTTGTGGCGATGGCGATGCCGCTGACGTGCTGGTGATTTTTCCACAAGCCGTACAAGCAGGCTCTGTAATTCGTTGTCGTCCACTGGGCGTTTTAAAAATGACCGACGAAGCCGGTGAGGACGCCAAAATTGTTGCCGTTCCTCATGACAAACTGACCACTATTTACAGTAAAGTAAAAAACCTCAGCGATTTGCCGGAAATTACCATTAAACAAATCGAACATTTCTTTGAACATTACAAAGATCTGGAAAAAGGCAAGTGGGTAAAAGTTGCAGGCTGGGGCGATGTTGAAGAAGCTCGCGCTGAAATATTACGCGCAGCTGAAACTTACAAATCAAAAAAATAATCCGACCATTGCTCGGTTGAGTGAGAGAAACAAAGACCAGCTTCCGCGCTGGTCTTTGTCAAAGAGCAAATACTGAATTCAGGGACTCGGTCAAAAAATAAAAACCAGTGGCAGTGAGTAAAAGACTGCTGATAAAGCATCACCTTTACCACGAATAACAACAGCGAAAAAACAAAGGTATTTTCATGAACTCCCCTCAAATCAAACATCCTTTACTCTGGGTGCCTACGGGTTATTTTACGATGGCGCTGACGTACAACATTCTCACAGCAGCATCGGTAATCATGTTTAGCAACCTTGGCATGAGTAATACCGAAGCTGCCGGTTATGCCAGTGCTCTCGGTTTGGCTTACACCATAAAACCGTTATTTGCTGCATTTATGGAAATGTACAAGACCAAAAAATTCTTTGTGCTTTTATGTCAGATTATTCAAGGGATTGGTTTTATTGGTGTCGCATTTATTTTAAATCTACCCAGTTTTTTTATACCCATGATTGTATTGTTCTGGGTGTTATCATTTGTTGGTAGTGTTCAGGACATCACAAGCGATGGCGTGTATGTCACATCACTGGATGGAAAACAACAGGCGCAATTTTGTGGCGTGCAAAGCCTGAGTTGGAATCTTGGTAAATTAGCCATCACTGGCGGGCTCGTCATACTGACCGGTTTTTTACATGAGGATATTTTCGGCCATGATCCATTAGTAAGCGGTAACAACTGGACGCAGTCCTGGCAGATCGCATTCGTTGTACTTGGCGTTGTTATGTTGCTTATGGCGGCATGGCATTTGAAATATATGCCGGATGGTTCTCGCTCTGAAAACGCACCTGCCAACGTTAAGCAAGCAGGCGCTGTGTTATTGGATGCATTCGTCACTTTTTTCCAAAAGAAAGATATTTGGTTAATGATTGCTTTTGCATTTTTATTCCGGTTGAGTTACGGATTTTTACTTGCACCAAGCATGCTGTTTATGAAAGATACCCCTGAAAATGGCGGTTTGGCATTAAGTAATCAAGAGTTTGGGCTCATCTATTCCGTTTTTGGATTAATTGCCATGATTATTGGTTCATTGATCGGCGGTTTTTATGTAGCTCAAAAAGGATTAAAGAAAGCATTGTTTCCTCTGTGTTGCGCAATCAATATTCCAAACATTACCTTTCTGGTGCTTTCTATTTATCAGCCGGAAAATTATTTCTTAATTGCTTCCGGTGTTGTAATCGAACAATTCTTTTTTGGGATTGGCTCGGTTGGCTTTATGATTTACTTGATGCAGCAACTGGCTCCCGGTAAATACGCCACTTCTCATTATGCATTTGGCACAGCGTTGATGGGGCTATGCATGATGCTCACCGGAATGATAAGTGGATACCTGCAAGAAAACATGGGGTACATGGGGTATTTTATTTTCGTTATGGTCGCCACCATCCCCTCTTTCCTGATTTGCTGGTACGCACCTTTCAATCAAAAACAGGAATAACATCCATTCAATTCCAAAAATAAAAATCCCCGCAATCGCGGGGATTTTTATTTTTGACGAATTATTTCATGCTTTTTTATTTCACACTTTGTTTGTCAAAGGTTGCCGAATAGCGTTCGATCCACTCCAGCGCTGCCTGTTCACTACTTAACTGCCGACCTTTTAATGCAAGGCGTTGGCGGTAGTCTTCAATCTGGCAAACCTGCTCCACCATTCGTGCACGAAAATATTCGTTATCACTGGTAAACCGAATACCGACTTCATAATTCTCAGGGGATTGTTCGCGCCGCCAAACAATTACACCCTTGCCATGATAATCCGGCTTGGTAACAGGGATTTCAAACTCAATCACTGTCCCAACTTGCACAGCTTTATCTGTCATGAAACACAATCCACCCGCACTTAAATTGCGAACTCTCACCCGTGCCCCATCGTCACCACCGGAACAGACTTGAATAGGGATTGATGTGGGATGACGAATATAAGTACGCATAAGTTCACCTTCCTAATTTCCATTAGTTAATGAAAGTGTAATTCACCCACAAGACCTGATTGGATTAGATTCTAATTAACAAATCCGAGCTTAGAACCAAATAAAACGTGATAAATAAGAAGCTTTAGTTTGTTGTCTGGAGTTTGCTAGACTTTCACCGACTACACAAAGGTATTCACCATGAGCAAAGAATTCTCACCCATAGTGTCCGAGTTTGAATCAGAGGAGCAAGAAGCCAGTTATACCGAGTGGCTCAAAGCTAAGGTAAAAGCCAGTCTTGAGGACCCGCGCCCATCCATCCCACACGACCAAGTGATGGCAGAGATGCGGGAATTATTAGAGTCGAAAGTCAAGGTTCGAAATGCTGGTTAAATGGCGACCAGAAGCAAGACAAGAGCTGTGGAGTATTCTTGATTACATTGGTGATCACAACCCAATAGCCGCATTCAATCTTTTTGATGAAATTGAGCAAGCTACACAAGCCCTTCCACAACACCCATATCTCTATCGAGCTGGCAGAGTTAGCGGCACAAGAGAGCTTGTTGTAAACCCTAACTACATTGTCATCTATCGAACAACGGATTACATAGAAATAATCTCCGTTGTTCATTCAAGACAGGAATATCCAAAAACCAACTGAATTAGGTGAAGTCAGCCATAAGCCGGGTTCTGTCGTGGACAGTCATTCATCTGGGACAAGTGTCACCACTTGCCTCAAGCAACCTACCCGCCCTCGATACGGGCCGCATCATTGAGGGCCTATTTGGTCTTGCTCCGAGCGGGGTTTACCATGCCGCAGCCTGTTACCAGTTGCGCGGTGCGCTCTTACCGCACCCTTTCACCCTTACCGGTTACCCTCACTCTTTTCCCGAAGGAGAAGGAATACTGAAGGAAACTTAGGCGGTCTGCTCTCTGTTGCACTTTCCGTGGGTTCACACCCCCCAGGCGTTACCTGGCGCTCTGCCCTGTGGAGCCCGGACTTTCCTCCCCTGCGCACCCTTTTATTTGCAAGCAAATAATCGAGACATCACAAGAGCGACTGTCTGGCCAACTTCGGGCGGCACTCTATAGAGTCTCATCAGTAAGTACAATCAAATCTGACGACTGACCCGCTCATAACTGACCACCTGTGCTTTTTCCTCATTTACTGGTATTTTTACAACTGTCAGCTATATATCAAGGATATGCTGCCACTCTTGTTTGATCATAACTACAAACCACAACAATCAGTCAGTTAATGGAGATAAGCCCCGTGAAAAATTCACGCATTAAATTGCTCAGCCTGATCATTTCCAGTTGCGTATCCGGTGCTGTTATTGCACAAGAAGCCGCTCTCGAAGAAGTGTTTATTACTGCACAAAAACGAGTGCAGAAATTACAGGATGTTCCCATCTCCGTTAACGCCCTGAGTGGTGAAAAAATTGAAGATGCAGGTATTACCAGTATCGAGCGGATTGCTGACTACATCCCCAGTTTTAATATGACGCAAACCGGTATAGGCACCAACATCGCCATTCGCGGTATTAGCTCCGGCGTTAACCAGGGCTTTGAGCAATCCGCTGCGCAATTTGTTGATGGCATTCATTTCGGGCGCTCGCAATTGGCGCGCGCACCTTTTCTGGATATAGAACGTGTTGAAGTGTTGCGCGGCCCACAAAGTATTATTTTTGGTAAAAACTCCACCGCAGGTGCAATCAGTATCACGACAGCCAAACCTACCGAAGAATTCGAAGGCAAACTGACCATGCTGTATGAGCCCGAATATGGCGAACAAGATGCACGCCTGATTTTGTCCGGCCCCTTTACTGAAACTTTCTCCGGTCGCCTGGCAATTCTGGACAGCAGCATCGACGGTTATTTTGAAAATACAACCTTGGATCGCGATGAATCTGCCGATGAAAATCAGGTTGTGCGCGCCAGTTTGCGTTGGCAACCCACAGATGATTGGGACATTAATTTAAAAATTGAAGATGGATCATTCGACAGTGATGGACGAAATGTTGAAGTGGTTAATCCGGTGTTTAACCCCAATACCCAACTAGATACCAACGGTAATCCTATAGCGCCTGTTTCCTACCAAACCATGCTGTCTTATCTGACTCTCGGCAATTATCAGTTGGATACTGCCCACGACTGGAAACGACAATCGAATGGCGATTACAGCTACAACGATACCGAAAACCAGACTCTGACAATTGAATACGAAACTGAAAATCACACATTCACGTCGGTTACCGGTCGCAATGCTTACAACTACGAAGAATTGTGCGATTGCGATTTTACCGGTGGCTCAGGCTTCTTTATTTTGTCTGATGAAGACTACGACCAATTCAGTCAGGAATTGAGAATTGCATCCAGCGAAGACCAAACATTCAGTTATCTCGGTGGTGTATTTTTCCAGAAAAGCTCGCTGGATTTTCACGACATAGTGGGTGTACCCACAGACAGTTTTATCGCTACCGCTTTTATTTCGCGCATAGGTTCAGCTGCAGCCAATGCCTTGAGAGGCGCATCAACCCAACGTGATTTTGAACAGGACACTGACTTAAGCGCAGCATTCTTCCAGGGTACCTGGAATTTTACCGACACCATGCGTCTGGTTTTAGGTGCGCGTTACACAGAAGAAAACAAAGAGGCATCACGTCATCAATATCATGTCACACCAACGGGTGTAATTCTTCCCCAAGGGTCAATTACCGATACCTATAATGGCATCTGGAGTATTTTCAGAGTTGATCCCCACACGGTTGAGGGTGATAGAGATGAATCCGCATTCACACCTTTGGTCACGCTGCAAGCTGATATCAATTCTACTGACATGGTTTACGCCAGTTTCACCACTGGTTTCAAATCAGGCGGTTTCGATGTGCGCTCAAATGCTGCACCCAATGCCTTGGGTGGCATCTATAACGGGCAAGCCACTGGTGTGCCCAACATAGAAGGTTCATGGGAATTTGAAGACGAAGAAGTGAAAAATTATGAACTCGGCGGAAAATTTGTATTAGCCGATGGCACTGCAGAATTGAATGTTGCACTCTTCCGTTCCGACTTCAGCGATATGCAAACCAGCCAGTTCGATGGTTCACTTAGTTTCAATGTGACCAACGCGGGTGAAGCGAGAGTCCAGGGTCTGGAAGTGGATGGCCGCTGGGCAGTGGTTGATAATATTTTGCTGCGTGGTGGCGTTGCGTTTATTGATTTCGAATACACCGATTTTAAAAACTCCCAGTGTTATTTCGGCCAAATTGACAACATAGGTGTTGCCGGTGACGGCGTTTGTGATGCCACCGGAAAACGTCGCGAATTCACACCTGAGATTCAAGGCAATATTGGTGTGGATTACACCATCGAATTCAGTGGCGGCCTGAAATTAGTGAGCACATTGGACGTAGTGTACAGCTCGGAATATCTCACCACACCATCACTGGATCCAAAATTCGAACAAGACGCCTTCACCAAACTCAATGCCCGTATTGCATTAAGCGGCAACGATGAAATGTGGGAAGTAGCATTAATCGGCAAAAACCTGACGGATGAGTCTATTGTTACTTATGCAAACGGATTACCCGTCGCCAGCACATTAACCAGCAACACCAGCTCGGGGTATTACGCTTTCTATGAAAAGCCTGTGACAGTTGCGCTGCAGGGGACTTTAAAGTTTTAATCTAAACCTTTTCAGTTAACAATAAAAAAGCGAATCAGTTTTGATTCGCTTTTTTTAAAATTCACATCATCTTTTTACGCTTCTCACTATATTCAGACTCACTGATCAGATTTTCCTTTCGCAAAGATTCCAGTCGCCTTAACTGTTCATCAAATGGCAATTCTTTTGTTTTATTTTTTAACTTAAAAATCAGAACAAATATCACAACACCCAAAATAACTACCATAGAAATTATGGCCACTTGAATCACGCTCATAAAAAATCTCCTTGTCCTACAATGTAGCAATTGTTCAACAGTTCATAACCTGTAAATAATCCCCATGAAAAGGCGAATCAAATTTGATTCGCCTTTTCAATTTCAATAACACACTATTTATTATATTGATCCATATAATTGTCTAGATGACTGAAAAATTTTTTAGCTTCAGGTGGCTGACTGTTATCAAAGTCCCCCAAACCAATAGCCGTTCGCTCTTTTTGCAACTCAGCATATATCTCCTGTGACCGTTGACGAATTCTTCCAGCAGACTCTGCATTCAATACAAACTTGAGGCGTTCCACATCGTTAGACGCAATTTGATTTGGAAACATATCACCGCGTAATGCTGCAACATTTTTCCAAGCGAGCACCTCAATCATCTGCTCGTTGGTCAAAACCGAGCCTGGCTTATATACTTTTGATTCAAAAAACTCAGAATAATTCTCCAACGCGTGTGTAGAACCATGAATAGCAGCTCTAATCAAGATTCTCATCGCGTTATCTGAACCATTAGCTTGATCCGGGTTTCGCTCTGATATGTAATAATCTGCAAGTACCATCATAGCTTTCAAATCACCACCGTCCGCTAACTTATTCAATGTTTCAAAATCATAAGAAGAATACTCAGCCAACGACTCAGCTGAAAATCTTCCTCGTGATTCCCTCCATTTAATCAGCGACTCTGCTTCCGAAGGTGTACCTGCCACTGTTACCACATCAGGAACTTGATTATCTCTATTAGTTGCTATAATTGCCTTTTGAAGTTCGTTTTCTTTCAAATCTGATTCCTTGCTGTTATAAGATGCAACAGTTACGGCTTGTTCAGCCAGTACAGCAGGCCTTTCACCATTAGGCGCATACTTCAACTTTATAAAAACAACACAAGCAACCATAAAAACAAATATAGTAATGTAGAAAAGCTTACTACCTATAAAATTTTCATCTTTCATATTCAGTCCTGCTTAAAATTGACTATCTTTTTTAACCGAACCATCTTTGTTGCAGTACAACGGAAATGAAGCCGAAGCAGTCTCGAAATCAAGATCGCAGTTTTCCTTAGTAATATCGTTCTTTGTCTTTGCCAAACCAATACATGTGGCGCTTGGCTGGGTTTCTGCTTCGATAACAGAAGGAAGAGCAGCCAAGACTCTAGTGTCAACTGGGCAGGCGTCAAGCTCGGCTAAATAAATATTGTTGGCTGTTGTTTTACATCCATTTTTCTTCCCTAAAGCTTCACCATATTTCTGTGCACAAGTCATCTCTTTATGTGCAGCAGGAGAGTAATTTGGGGTTTGTTGTGTTGTCATAACCGGACCAGGCCCAAAGGCACTCAAATTTGTGTTTGGGCACTGAGAAGAAGTGTTGCCCTGCCATGAATGTCCTGCCCCTCCTGACATTGTTGTGCCGCACGCAAAAGTCAATTGACCAAAGAACAACGAAGATAAAAACAATAATTTAGTTTTTCCCATTTTAAACAAGCTCCAAAAATAAAACAAAAGTGTGCCTGAGCCTAAAGGCTTCAGCGAGATTTGATTTGAAATACAACAAGAGAGGAATTTTGCGACAGGATTAACAGTCTGATCCCTGACTTACTTTCGGTTGGGAAGGCTACCCTTGGCCGATGACATTTGTCAATTATCTACTTATAACTATTTCTACAAACATTATTTACTTCCCAATTCCAACGCCCACTGATACAAAAAATTCTTTTTCAAACCGGTAATTTTTGCACCTAATGCAGCGGCTTGTTTTACGGGTAGTTCTCCCAACAACACTTTCATGATGTGAATTTGTTCAGCTGTTATTTCAGTTGATTGAATTTTATTGCGGCCCTCTACTAACAACACAATTTCACCGCGTTGTTGATTGCTGTCTGCAGCGACCCAATTAACCAGTAGGCTTAATTGATTACCTTGAATAGTCTCGAATGTTTTAGTGAGCTCACGGGCGATGACGGCTTGGCGTTCGTCGCCAAAAACACTTTGCATATCTTGCAAAGTTTCCAGAACTCTATGTGGGGCTTCGTAAAAAATCAGCGTACGGGTTTCTTGTTCCAGTGTTTGTAGTTGTGCCAATCGCGCTTGCTGTTTTGCAGGCAAAAAACCTTCAAATGAAAATCTGTCTGATGCCAAACCTGAAGCGGACAAAGCGGCAATTAATGCGCAAGCTCCGGGAACAGGAATTACTTTTATTCCCGCCTCACGCGCTTTTTTAACCAAACGATAACCCGGATCGGAAACCAATGGGGTGCCTGCATCGGAAATCAGAGCTACTGAATCACCGGACTGCAAGCGCGCCAGAATTTGTTCAATGCGACTGTCGTCGCTGTGGTCGTGGTAAGCGACACAAGGGGTTTTGATCCCGAAATGATTCAATAAATGTGCGCTGTGGCGCGTATCTTCGGCAGCGATCAGTTTTACTGTTTGTAGAGTCTCTATGGCTCGCGGTACCATGTCGTTCAGATTGCCTATAGGCGTTGCGACGACATATAAGTCACCGTGATTTTGCTGTACCAGACTCATCGTTGATTCCTGTATGAATTAATTCCAGATTGAGGACGCCATGTTCAAACCGTTTATTTCCCTGTTATCACTTGCGTGCTTGTTGTTGCTTGTCAGTTGTAGTAGCACACCCGATAAAACCGGCAAAAGTCACACACAACAGCTGTCTGCCCGGGAACTATTGGCCCTTGCAGAAAACAAATCATCCCCTGAAAGGGAGTCGCTGATAATGGATGCAGCGCAATTGTATCTGGATGAGGCGCAAAATAAAAAAGCCAATCAATTATTGCGCAAATTGGATGCCGATCAACTCTCTGATAAAAATTTTGAAAAATACACTTTTGTTTCTGCACAACTTGCAATAGCGGAAGGTGATTACCACCGTGCGCTGGACATTCTAACCAGTGCCCGACTGGAACAACAATGGCAACATATATCCTTCAAAAGCGAAAAAAACCTGCGTGAATTACGCGCACAGACTTTCGACAAATTAGGTAACGTTCAAGCCAGTGTCAGTGAGCGCATCAAACTCGCGGTAGTGCTGACCAACAAACAGGAAGAAGCCGATAACCAACTGGCTCTGTGGCAAAGCCTGATGAAAATGAATTTTTCCGAATTGCAGAATCTGGCTTTGGAGCAGTCAGGTGATGCAGAAAAAGGTTGGTATAGTTTGGCCGCTATCGCTAAAAATCATCAGGTGGACCTGGACACTCAACAGGAAATGCTGCATCAATGGACAGTCGATTGGAAGCGCCATCCGGCTCGAAATAATTTGCCACAAGAACTCAAACTGATTCAAAACCTGATTTTAAATCAACCTAAAAAAGTCGCTCTTTTGTTACCACAATCAGGAAAACTGGCTGAAGCAGGCGAAGCATTGAGTGATGGTTTTTTTGCGGCATATTATCAAGCTCTGAATGCCGGACGTCAGGTTCCTGAAGTATCGCTCTACGACTCCAGTGGCGACACGCTTGCACTTTATCAACAAGCCGTTAATGAAGGCGCAGAATTAATTATTGGCCCGGTGGAAAAAGAAAAGGTCAATGAACTGGGCCTGCTACCCTCGTTAAGCACTCCTGTTCTGGCATTGAATTATGCAGAAGGAATTCCGGAATCATCGACAGGATTATTTTTTCAATTCGGATTAGCCGTAGAAGATGAAGCTCGCCAAATTGCGCGACAAGCGTTTGCTGAAGGAAAACGACAAGCCATGTTAATTATTCCACAACAGGAGTGGAGTCAACGCAGTGCCGCAGCATTTACGCAGGAATGGGAATCACTGGGCGGGTTGGTAGTCAATCGCACACAATTTTTTCCCAATATGAATTTTTCCAATTTGGTTAAAGATGTGATGCTAATTGAATCCAGCCAGATTCGTGCACGTCAATTGGAAAGCTTTTTAGGTATGCCATTGGAAACCACACCACGCAGTCGCAGTGATGTCGATATGATTTTTTTGATCGCGGATCCATTACAAGCACGTCAAATAAAACCCATGTTTGCCTATCATTACGCGGGGAAAATTCCGATTTATGGCACCAGCCAAATTTACTCAGGCACCCCCAATCCCAAAGCAGATCGCGACCTCAATGGCATACGCTTTACTGCCATGCCCTGGTTGTTTGACGACCGCAGCCCGGAAAAAATAGCGATTGCAAAAGCGTCGAGTTCTGCTGCTGTTTATGGTCGATTACACGCACTGGGTGTTGATGCTTATCGAATTTACGCACGCTTGCCACAAATGGCAAAAACACCGGATATCAAAATCAATGGCGCAACTGGCAGCCTGCATCTCGCGGCCAATGGACGCATTGAAAGAGAACAACTTTGGGTACGATTCAGTGAAGGCTCTGCATTACCACTGCCCATGGTTGTTGAAGACCCTATGCTTGTCGAAGACAATAATGAATAACGATCATCTGCTCAAAGGGCAAAAAGCAGAGGATCTGGCAGAAACATTTTTGCAAGCGCAAGGTTTAGTCAGTTTGGTAAAAAATTTCACCTGCAAATCAGGCGAAATTGATTTGATTATGAAAGAACAAGATGTGGTGGTGTTTGTAGAAGTTCGTTTACGCACCAATCCGTTTTTTACTCATGCCGCCGAATCAGTTAACTATAATAAACAACGCAAGTTAATTAATACGGCGCGATTTTATCTGCAACAAACCGGATTATTCGATAAAGTTGCCTGCCGATTCGATGTCATCGCCATGAGCAATAACCAACGTATTACAGCAGCAGACTGGATTAAAAACGCGTTTGGTGCGTGAGCTGACTGAATATTGTAAAACTCTTAACGGAACCCTTTATGGAACAACGTGTTATCAATATTTTTCATGAAAGTATCGAAGCCTGTATGAATGCAGGTGAGCACTTGCCTCCACTTTTGGTTGCAGCAAGTCAATCCATAGTGCATGCACTTCTGGCGGATAAAAAAATTATCTGTTGTGGTAATGGCATTTCATCGGCACAAGCACAAATACTTACCAGCTGTCTGACAACCCGATTCGAACAAGAGCGCCCCGGATTACCGGCGTTATATCTGGGAGCCGATGTCACCACACAAACATCGATTATCCATGAATACGGATTAAATGAAATTTATGCAAAACAATTGCGCTCACTTGGACAAGCGGGCGACATACTGGTGTTATTCACCGAGCAAGGGAAAAGTAGCAGCCTGTTACAAACCATCAGCGCCGCACACGACAAAGATATACAAGTAATTGCGTTTACCGGACGTGATGGCGGTGACATCTCGGCACTTCTGGATAATCGCGACATTGAGCTGCGAGCACCCAGCCAATCACGCGCCCGTATTCATGAAGTCCACTTGTTGTCGATTTTTTGTTTGTGCGATTTAATTGACCAACAACTATTCGGCGCCTATCCCGATTGAGCTATTGTGAATATCTCACGGCCTGTTACTATTTTGCGGCGTTTGGTGTAAACGCATTTCCTTCACCTCTAACCATGAACCGGATGACATTATGATTTCTTCTATCGTAGCCTTGGTGATAATTGTACTGTTGGTGCTTTACTTTATTGGTGTTTACAACCAGTTGGTCACCTTAAAAAATCGTTTTGAAAATGCATTTTCACAAATCGAGGTACAACTTAAGCGTCGCTATGATTTAATCCCCAATCTGGTTGAAACTGCCAAGGGCTACATCAAACACGAACGCGAAACACTTGAAGCGGTTATTGCTGCGCGCAATCAAGCTGCGACAGGTTTGAAAGCAGCTGCTGCCGACCCAACCAATGCGGCTGCCATTTCTCAATTAGGTGCAGCTGAGGGCGCATTAGCCAGCGCTATGGGTCGATTAAATGTTGTGATGGAGGCTTATCCCGATCTCAAAGCATCACAAAATATGATGCAGGTATCGGAAGAGTTAACCAGCACAGAAAATAAAATTTCATTTGCACGTCAGGCATTCAACGATGCAGTGACGGCTTACAACACTTACAAACAAACCTTCCCGCCCGTGCTGGTCGCAAAATCCTTTGGCCATATTGATGATGCCAAACTACTGGAATTTGCCGATACAGCAGAAATTCAGGCTGCGCCTAAAATTCAGTTCTAATCTTGTTCAACGGATAACAATTTGTGAATTTTTTTGAACAGCAAGACATAGCGCGTAAGAAAACGCGCTACTTGATCCTGTTACTTTGCATGGCGGTTACTTCATTGATCGCCATCACAACTTTATTTGTGGCGACCACTTTTTTCTTCGGCCAACACAACCAGAGCCAGAACCCACAAATCACGTTCGCAGCCATATTAAACTCCATCAGTTTTGAAATGTTTGCCGCTATTAGCCTGATCGTTATATTCGTTATTTTTTCAGGTAGTTTGTACAAATTATTTCAAATCAGGGCAGGCGGAAAAACAATTGCCGAGGCATTGGATGGTCGGCTAATCAGTACTGAAACCAAAGTTTTTGCCGAGCGTAAAGTGCTAAACGTAGTGGAAGAAATGGCAATTGCTGCCGGCACTCCGGTTCCACCTGTTTATTTAATTGAAGATGACAGTGTCAACGCTTTTGCAGCCGGCCACAGCCAACGCGATGCAGTTATTGGCATCACCCGCGGCGCCATAGAATTGCTAAACCGGGAAGAGTTGCAGGGCGTCATCGCACATGAATTCAGCCATGTGTTTCATGGCGATATGAAATTAAATATGCGACTGATTGCCATTTTGCACGGCATTCTGCTATTGGGATTGATCGGTCAATTTTTAGTTCGAAACGGATTTTATGCAAGAAGCCGATCCAGTAAAGATAACGGCAAGTTCGCTATTATCGCTTTCGGACTCGGCTTGATAGTCATAGGTTACGCTGGTACTTTTTTTGGCAATCTAATCAAAGCAGCGGTAAGTCGTCAGCGTGAATTTCTGGCGGACGCTTCATCTGTTCAGTACACACGCAACCCAACCGGAATTGGCAATGCGCTTAAAAAATTGGGCGGGCATTCAGGCAGTTCCCAATTATCCAGTCCCAATGCTGCAGAATTTTCACATCTTTATTTTGCTGAAGGTCTCAGCCATTTTTTAAGCTTGATGGCTACTCATCCGAAACTGGAAGAGAGAATCAAGCGTATAGAACCTTATTGGAACGGTGAATTTATTTACACATCCGCAAAAGATGAAGAGGAAAAACTTGCGGAAAATTATTCATCGACACCATCACAACTCGCACCGCAACAAACACTGGGGGTCATTGCAGCTCTCAGTCAAATAGGTCAGCCATTACCTGAACATTTGGCTTATGCACAGCAAACACTCAACACACTGGAAGGGCGTTTGCGCGATGCAACCCGTCACCCGCAATCTGCACAAGCAATTATCTTTGGCTTGTTACTCAGTAAAAATACTGACACTGCAGAAAGAAATCAGCAGTGGGCACTGGCCACCAATATTATCCCTGAACAGGATTTAGCGGAAATGACATCAATTGCAGAAACGGCTGCAATGGCTGAAGAAAAATTGCGGTTGCCACTACTGGAACTTTGTTTACCTACATTAAAAACACTGGATCAACATTCCATAGAAAAATTTCTGGGAGTCGTTCACCAATTCATTTATGCCGATGGCCGTGTCAGTGGGATGGAATGGGCCATTAACCATATTTTGCGTCATCATTTGTTGGAGATAGCGGTTGGTTCGCAAACCTATCAATTAACGGATCTCACCAATGAGTTATCGCAATTGCTCTCCATGATTGCACATGCTGGAAACAAGGAATTGCACAGCTGTGAAATGGCCTTTGCTGCAGCATCCAAAGAATTGCAATTGGAAAATATCCATCTGATTGAAAAGCAAAAATTAACTCTCACTGATGTAGACACTGCACTGGAAAGGCTTAGTCAACTCAAGCCTCTACAAAAACCCAAGCTCTTGAAAGCGCTGAGCCAGTGCGTATTGTCCGACGGACAAATCACGCAACGCGAGGCTGAGTTGTTGCGTGCCATAGCGGCCGCCATGGACTGCCCGATTCCCCCGATTGCAGCATCTATCTGATCAATTTCATCCGATGGCCAAACTCGCTATAATGCGCGGCCTGAACTCACCCTTACCTGAACTACACTGGAGATACTGCCTTGCAACTCGATAATGCATCCCTTGAACAACTCCGCCTGTGGGAAAAAGATTTATCCGACCGCTATGAAAACATCAAGGCAAAAAAATTAAATCTGGATTTGACCCGTGGTAAACCTTCATCCGAACAGCTGGATTTATCCGATGCACTGGATGGTATTTTAAAAGGAAATTACATTGCCGCCGATGGTACAGACACCCGCAATTATGGCGGGCTTGACGGCTTGCCTGAAGCAAAAAAACTCGGCGCCAATATTATGGGTGTTGATGCAGCCAATGTGTTGGTTGGTGGCAGTAGCAGTTTGACACTGATGTTTCAGGTTGCCTTAACTGCGTATCTTTTCGGTTTAAAAGATTCTGCAAGCGCCTGGAAAAACGAATCCGATATTAAATTTTTGTGTCCGGTTCCCGGTTACGACCGTCACTTCACTATTTGTGAACAATTGGGAATTAAAATGGTCACAGTACCTATGACATCAACCGGCCCCGATATGGATAAAGTTGAATCCATGATCAAAGCTGATAAATCAATCAAAGGTATCTGGTGCGTTCCCAAATATTCAAATCCAACCGGTGTTGTTTACAGCGATGAAACTGTTGAGCGAATTTCAAAGTTGGGTCAAATCGCCAGTGCAAATTTCCGTGTATTTTGGGATAACGCCTATTCCGTTCATGATTTGATTGATAATGCACCGCAGTTGGCTTCTGTGCTGGAAGCTTGTCGTCGAAATGGCACTGAAGATTCAGTGATTCAATTTGCATCCACATCAAAAATTACACAAGCAGGTGCTGGTGTTGCATTTATTGCTGCGAGTGCATCCAACCTGACAGGCATTAAAAAAGCCTTGAGTGCTTGCACTATCGGTCCGGACAAAGTGAATCAAATTCGTCACACGCGTTTTTTACCGGATCACGCCGCATTAATGCAGCACATGAAAAAACATGCGAATTTATTAAACCCACGATTTGATGCTGTGTTAACTGCATTGAGCAAAGCATTTGATGGAACTGATCTGGGCAGCTGGGAAAAACCCGTTGGCGGCTATTTTGTTTCTTTCGATACGCGAAAAAATTGTGCGAAAGAAACCGTTCGCCTGGCAGCTGAAGCGGGTGTGAAATTAACGCCAGCAGGTGCAACCTACCCTTATGGAAAAGATCCTGAAGATCGCAATATACGCATTGCACCTTCAGTTCCAACAGTGCCGGAAGTTGTCGGCGCAATGGAAGTATTTGTTACCTGTGTAAAACTTGCCAGTGTTCGTGAAGCTCTCGCCAAACATAGCTAATCATAAGATCCCGATTAAAAAGCCGCTGTTGCGGCTTTTTTATTTTCTGCTGCATAATCATCTAAAAAATGCTTTTAGATTCCAAAACGGATGATCGATTTTCCTGAATTGCTTCTATACTCAAACTGCAAATCGATGTTTTCACTTTTTTTGGAGGCTTGTATATGGGCGTTGCAGCTACCCTGGAAAAGTTTCTTAAGGACAAGCAAGTTCCTTTTACTTTATTGGAGCACCAATACGCTGAAGGTTCTTACAACACAGCAAAAGTAGCCAATATTGATGATCACTGCCTGGTAAAGGCTGTACTGCTCAGGGATGAAGATTTTCATTTCATGTTATGCGTCCTGCCATCACACAATAAAATCCTGCGACATACACTCAACCAGATATTCGATCGCCATCTGGAGTTAGCCGATGAAGAGGATCTCCAGAAAGTATTTGTTGATTGCGCACCAGGAGCAGTTCCTGCGATAGGCACCGCGTACGGAATAGATGTTATTTGGGATGACGACTTGTTAACCCAGCCCGAACTCTATATCGAAGCGGGTGACCATATACATTTGATTAAAATTCCCACCAGCAGTTTTACCGAACTGCTTGCAAATGCAATGCATGATAAATTCAGTGCAGACAGAAAACGCCTCAGTTCTCTGCCCAAAAAATATATTCGCCAAGGCTATGAATTGTAGAAAAACAGTCCAAATAAAAAGGGCCGCTCATCATCTGGGCGGCCCTTTTTATTTGTAGAAAACTTACTCGTCTTTTTGAATCAACACGGGTGTAGCACCCGATTGCTGAGCCGCATCAGCCACTATGACATAAGTTTCAGTATCAGCTTTGGGACTGGTTTGAATAATAACCGACGCCTTGGGATTCTCGGCACGAGCACGCTCAATCACAGAACGAACTGCACGCGAATCAACCCGACGCTCACCTTCTTTTTCAAGCACCCAAATCTGGTTATCGGCTGAAATACGAACCAGAATATTTTTGGGAGCCGTAGGATCAACTTGTGGCGGATTGGGTGGAGGAACATTGGGATTAAGTCCTTCTTCCTTAACAAAAGAGGCCGTTACAATAAAGAAGATCAACATAATAAACACCACATCCAGCATGGGCGTTAAGTCAATATCGTTGCCATCATCGCCAACACTGGCTTTTTTCATGCGACTCACGTTGAGTACCTCTCTCGTTATTACTTAGGTAAAGATAGTCCGGAAGGCGCGATTCTAACAGTTTTCCAACTTAAAACTCTATGCCTTTCATGGTTCGAAGACTGAATTTACATCTTCTTTATATGTAGCTAAATCCAGGCACCCGATGTAGCTAAATCCAAGCACCCGCCTGAAGTAACAGTCGGCATTTGCGTTCTGCTATCTCATGTCTTCTGTATCGTGAACATCTATCTTCTATATATAGATGCTGGCTGTGCCGCCATGTCCAAAACAAGCCCACCAAAAAACGGCACGGCAAATATCAAACCCGAATTAAAATATTTCCCCGGGAATCTCAAGTATTAACAATTATCGCCATATTATTTTTTACATCGACATGCACACGAACCAAATTATCGTCACTCCCGCAAAGTCAGGACAAAAGTCTCTGGCAGATTCACATTCATCATCTCGCAAATGTCCATCGATACATCAACCACAACACTCTTATGGTTGATGCTTGTTAATTTAAATCCGGTCTGTAACAATTTTTTGCAAACGTCCTGATGCATCCCTCTTGATCTACTTCCAACAAATGACATCTGTATGTCACACCAAGGTAGATCCAATACCGTGAGCGGCTTGAGATAAAAAATTAATTTTTACCCGCTTGGCTCAAAACGAGCAGTCCTAAATACGCTTAACAATCCAGTCATGATTCTCCCGCCAAAAATCGTAGCTCCAAACCAGAAAAATAGTTTTTCATCCATATCCACCCTTTCCATAGGGAAAAATCTTGCACGACACATCAATAAAACCTTTCTTAAATCTCCGTTTTGGATAGTTTAATTAGATATTTAATTGCCGATGATTGAGCTTGGGAATGTTATTCAGAAGTGATTTTACTGTCACAAATTCCCCTTAAAGAATATTCCCATCTGCCTCTAACGGCTTTTTTGAACCCCAAAAAAATCTTTTAATCCGGCAATTTTACAACCTCCAAACCATCCAAATTTTACATTTAACCCAAAAACAATCCCCTGAAACACACCTGCAAATAATTTTTGAAACAGATTTTTAGATCTACTCAACCCGGTGAAAAGGTATTTGGATAAAAGTTTTTGGGGCAAAAAAACTCTTTTGAACGACAGGATGGAAATGTTTTTTAGATTTTTTTTTGGATGCGGGAGCAGACTTTTTTACAGAAAAAATTACCTGAAAATCAGTTTTACACCATTTTTTTTGAAAAAAATGAAGAAAAATGCATTTTTTCGTTGTTTTTTCACGCAAAAAACTTGAATTTTTTTAATAAAGTTTTAATTTATACATGGTTGGATTTTCAAATCCATTTAATTAACCTGAAAACTATAAAGGAAGCTCACCATGGCTGCACGTAAAAAAACCGCTGTTAAGTCTGCCTCGGCAGCATCTATGTCAAAAGCACAAGTAAAGAAGTCAGCTGATGCCGATAAGGCAGTAGTTGCCTTAACCAAGAATGTTGCCAAAGCTTCTGCAGCAGTTAAAGCTGCTAGCAAGAAAGCCGCGGCAGCTAAAAAGAAGAAGAAGTCTCCTGAGTCTGCAAAAGCAGTTGCAGCTGCTAAAGCTGCAGTAGTAACAGCTAAGAAACAATTAGCTGCCGCTAAAGCTGCTCTTGCTGCAGGCAAAAAAGACGCTGCTGCTGCTAAAGCTGCTGCTAAAAAAGCTGCCGCTAAAGCAAAAGTAGCTGAGAAGAAAGCTGCTGCCAAAGCAAAAGCTGCTGCCAAAAAAGCTGCTGCCAAAGCAAAATTAGCTGAGAAGAAAGCCGCTGCTAAAGCAAAAGCTGCTGCCAAAAAAGCTGCTGCCAAAGCAAAAGCTGCTGCAAGAAAGAAAGCTGCTAAAGCAAAAGCTGCCGCAAGAAAAGCTGAAGCTAAAGCAAAAAAAGCTGCTAAGAAAGCTGCTGCTAAAGAAAAAAAGGCCGCTAAGAAAGCTGCTGCCAAAGCAAAAAAAGCCGCCAAAAAACCAGTAGCTAAAAAAGCTGCGAAAAAACCAGCTGCCAAGAAACCAGCTGCTAAAAAGCCTGCTGCTAAAAAAGCTGTCAAGAAACCAGCTGCTAAAGCTGCCAAACCAGCTAAAGCCAAGGCAAGCAAGCGCGGACGTAAACCAAAAGCGGCGGCTGCTCCTGCTGCTTAATAACTCGATCCTTTTTGTTGAGTTAAAAAAAGCGAACATCGAAAGATGTTCGCTTTTTTGTTGCCGGGTAGTTTTGTTGTAGCAGCCAGATCTATCAGGAGCGATTTTCTTGTATAGCCATTTGACTATAAACAAATGCATAGAGAACCAAACGCTTTTCTTCTTCTTTTTCTGTAAATTCCAGTCCATAACTGGCTACGACACCAGAAGTAATTGTATCGTCAGGCGTTTCTACTTGTGATCTGATAATAGCTTTAATGACAAGATCACGCGTGACTTCCTGAATAAGAACAGAGCACACCAGCTCTACTTCATCGCCAATTTTGCCAATCGCCATGGGAGACTCAATCCTGGCTCCTGTTACACTGATATCAACTATTAATCCTTTAGCAGAAGATTTTGTACCAGCAAGGTTATTGATCAATACAGTTTGTTCAACGCCAACTCGCGTAGCTCCCCGAATACCCTTGAACGTCACGTTATCCGGATAGAGTAAATGGAGAATCGGATAAGGTTCTGAAGTTTGTATATCGATCTGGCTTGCAAATACACCAACACCATTATCGATCATTAGTCTGACGATAACTTTTTGTCGCTGCTTGAAGTGCACCAACCTACCTGCAACCTTGGGGACGGAAAGTAAAATACTTCTCTCAGGTAAACAACCTATGAGCCGACAGGAATACCTGTCTGATTGTCCGGGAGTCGTTCCGGCAATTTGTAATTGCAACGGATACCCGTAATTTAATTTTAAATCTTCGAATTTCATATGAGCATCACGCTTCAATCATTGATTAGAACACAACAGATGCCAAAGTTATTGTTGTTATTCGTGCACACTTCCCAAACCAACATCCTCAGCGGTCACGCTGCCAAACTCTTTGTTCCACTCAGTCAACAGCAGCGCCAAGCCTGTTGCTTGTTCATGTAAAGATGAAAGCTCTCCCTGTGTATCCTTTAAACCAGTGAATAACTTTATTTGTCTGTGTTTGTTAGCCAATGGATGCTGCAGATGCTGGGATCGGTAAACCTCCAGCTTCCAGCGAAGGTTATGCACCATATTGCGATAATAAATTATTTTGGTATTGAGACTAATTGGTACATTGGATAAGAGAGATCCAAATACACTAAAATCAAACGCAAATACGAGAGATTGTCGTGAAGACCTGTCAGAGATAACTGTTGCCGTTCTGGATTGTTTTAACAGTAATGCAATGTCACCGAAGACTTCTCCGGCAGTAATAAAATTAACCAACTCTTCTTTTTGTCCATCGCCAACATAAACAGCCAACTTTCCTTTCAGTAAAAAATAAAGCCATTGATCACTATCGCCCTTTTGTAAAACAACCTCTCCAGGCTCATAAGACAACACGCGGGAAACTTTCAGCATAAACTCATATTGGGATGAATCCTGCTGTTTAAGAGTTTTAAAAAATGGAATACCTGACAGAAGGATATCGAGAGTTTCTCTTGGAATCTTATGATCAGGCTTGGCATTTATCATTGTTGGTTCCAGCTATCTACCAGAGGGTAATATTAAACCATTATAGGTTATCTTCCACAGTTGTTAAGACGCTGAATCAAGATAGATAAGAAATACGGAGAAGTTGGCATTTATGGTTTATACTGAATCATCGGTCTGTAATTTTGGATTTATCTGCCAGCGAGAGCAACCATTATGCGCTTTGTAAATCTTCTTAAAAAAATTATCTTTTTTTACGCTTTCTTATTTTGTTCATTTACTCAGGCTGCACCGATTTTAAATGGTATTGCGGGTCATCAGGAGTTAGGTAAGGATCAGTTTCTCGGTGCACTATTCACTGAAACGCCAAGTAATAATGCAGATATTTTGCTTGCAGCAAATCAACCAATGCGTATTGAGCTGAAAATTCTGTCACAAGATGGTATTTCCGCCAGACGCTTTAGCAGGATGTGGATCGATGGCATGGCGATCAACAACAACCCTGATGTTTTAAGAGCTCAAGCCAATAACATTGTAAAACTCGATTCCCTTTTTAAAGGGCGACTGGTAAGTGGCGACCATATTATTTTCGGGCTAACACCAGGGCAGGGTGTGAATGTTTCGGTTAATAGCATTACATTAGGCAATATTAATGACGACAAATTTTTTTCCTTAATTCTGTCGTCCTGGATAGGGAAAATCCCTCTGTCCTCTGAATTTAAAGATGGAATATTAAAACTCGGCGCGTCTGGCGGTGCACTGATTGCCCGTTTTGACCAAATAAAACCAGATTTGAGCAGGGTCTCGGAGGTATCAGGTTGGGCAGGTGGTAATAATACCCAGGTAGCTGCTGCAGTATCCAGCTCAAGCAAAGCATCGAAATCTTCTATTGCTGCTGATTTAAGTGTCAACACCGGTCCCACACCAATTGCTCTACCACCTCTGACACAAACGGAAGCATCTTCCAGCAGCAGCCAAGCGAAATCAAAAGCTGTAGCCGCTGCATCATCCGTGAAAAAAGCCGTTGTTGAAGAAGACGAAGATGATTCCGCACCAGCTTTCACGGCTGAATCTTTATTGGCAAGACAGTTTTATGTGAAAGAAGCAATTAAGATGATTAACAAAACCGTTCGTTATCCTGCATCTGCACAGCAAAAAGGACAGGAGGGCAGCGTACGTGTAACCGTCACACTGGATCGTCAGGGAAATATTATCAATATAGTTGCATCAGAGCCTGGTAAGTACCAAGTCCTCACCAAAGAAGCAATGGCGGCAATAAAAAGAGCAGCACCTTTCCAACCTCTACCTGATGCAATACAGAGCGATACTATAGCCTTTACCGCACCAATCAGATTTACATTAATTCGCTCGCAATAATGCTGAATCATCACAGCCCATCAATCGGTGGGCTGTGATTTTTATTTCAACGAAGCAAGTCTTTCTTCAATTACTTTATGAATTCCTGCACGCTCCAAAGTAGAGTGATCTTGTAGTCGATTCACCAAAATAGCATGCAAATGAAGGCAAGGGGTTGATGCATCCAACTCACGTAAGTCACCTTTCATTAATACAGGTAAAAAGGGTTTGTCAGGGCGCTGTTGTTTGATAATTTGCAATCCAAATTGCAAGGGTACAGTTCGATATTTTACCTGACCACTTTTAAAGGGAATGCGTAAAAATAAACTGATTTTTCGATTATAAATCTCAGGAATAATTTCCATTCCAGTAGGCACAACAGAGCTTACCGGAATACCGTTATAGGTATCATGCGGACTATATGGATTGGGTAATATTACCAATTTCCTATCTTCTTCCTTGGGGAAAAAAATATTGTAATTAGTGTAAAGTTGCTCAACGGTAGGGGAATATACGCAGAGCTTATTTTCAAAGCCCAGAACAAAATCGACAGCTTTTTTACGCTGATTAAAACTGTCAAGATCCCAAACAAGGTCTTTATTATCCGAGCTCACTCTTTTACCTTACAATTAGGCCAAAAACCAGTCAGCTGAGTATAGACTCCCACTTATCAGTCATCCATATTTTCCACGCGAAAAAGTAATTGTCGTAACTTGAGCAGCCCGTTTTCCGTAAGCAAATATTCTTTAGAGGATGAGGCAAGATACTCCTTCTCATCCAACTCCAGGCATTCCTGCCGAATTTGCTCAAGATCAGGAAAATGGCGAAAGGATGATGACAAAAAAATGGCCCAATCATTTTCACTGGCCTGACCAACCAACACTTGCTGAAAAAGCTGGATAACATCTTGTTTTGACATTAAATAATGCGGAGTTCTAACCCACATGAGCACAGTGATGACCAATAAAAAAATCACCAATGTCCCCACAAAGACCCACATCTTAATGCTCCCGTGTTGCCCGGAATACAACTTCAGGATGTCGTTCCTGGGTTAAGGATAGGTTCACTCTGGTTGGTGCCAAATAGGTTAAATGTCCACCACCATCCAATGCCAAATTGTCTGCACACTTGCGTTTGAACTCTTCCAATTTCTTCGCATCATCACACTCACACCAACGGGCTGTAGTGACATTAACTTGTTCATAAATAGCCTCTACTTTGTATTCATCTTTTAAACGATATGCCACGACTTCAAATTGCAAAACACCTACAGCACCCACCACTATGTCATTATTGTTCAGCGGAAAGAAAACTTGCGTTGATCCCTCTTCTGACAATTGCTGCAAACCTTTTTGCAATTGCTTCATCTTCAATGGATCTTTCAAACGAATGCGACGAAATAACTCCGGCGCAAAATGGGGAATACCGGTAAATTTTAGCTCCTCGCCTTCTGTAAAAGTATCACCGATCTGGATAGTGCCATGATTATGTAAACCAATAATATCCCCGGAAATTGCCTCTTCTACAGCAGTGCGATCACCCGCCATAAAAGTTACTGCATCAGCAATTTTGATTTCTTTCCCCAAACGCACATGTTTCATTTTCATGCCTTGCTGATATGAACCGGAACAGACACGCATAAATGCAATCCGATCCCGATGTTTGGGATCCATATTCGCCTGAATTTTAAAAATAAACCCACTGAATTTTTCTTCCCCTGGATTTACAACTCGCTGATTGGTTTGACGCGCTATAGGGGGCGGCGCCCATTCAACAAATCCATTTAGCATTTCACGCACACCAAAATTACCCAGTGCTGTGCCAAAAAATACCGGCGTCATACGGCCGGACAAATATTCGTTTAAGTCAAATTGATGTGTTGCGCCTTTTACAAAATCAATTTGCTCACGAAAATCACTTGCATATATCCCCATAAATTTGGTTGCATCATCGCTATGCAATCCTTTGATTTGCACATCATCAGGAATAGTGTGCCCAAAACCTTGCTCATACACATGGATAGTATCGGTATAAAAATTGTAAACACCTAAAAACTCTTTCCCGCTTCCAAGAGGCCAATTAATGGGGGCTGCCGTAATTTTTAATACATGTTCGATTTCATCCAGAAGCTCAACCGGATCACGACTTTCACGATCCATTTTATTGATGAATGACAAAATGGGTGTATCACGCAAACGACAAACTTCCATTAATTTAATCGTTCGATCTTCGACCCCCTTGGCACCATCAATCATCATCAACACAGAATCAACAGCTGTTAACGTGCGATAAGTATCTTCAGAAAAATCTTCGTGACCGGGCGTATCCAGCAAATTCACAATTCGATCATTGTAAGGAAATTGCATCACCGAAGATGTCACCGAAATCCCACGCTCCTGTTCCATAGCCATCCAATCGGATTTTGCATGCGGGCCACGTTTGCCTTTTACCGAGCCAGCAATTTGAATAGCATTTCCCCATAACAACAACTTTTCTGTCATAGTCGTTTTACCCGCATCCGGGTGAGAAATAATCGCGAAGGTACGACGCTTTTCAATTTTTGCAGCTAAATTCAACATAAAAAAACAAACCAGATTAATGAATAAAAATTGTAGTGCCCGTAAATAAAGGCTGTATTATTTATAAAGTATTGATAGTTTTCTTTAACCAATACCAAGCCCAACAACCTAATAAAATATTAGCAAGGCTGGTCGCAACAAAAAGCCCGTAAAGACCACCAAAATATTGTCCCAACCATGCCAAGGGCAAATAGATATAAAAAACTCTACCGGCAGATATCATCATGGCAGGCCAGGGACGTCCCAAACCATTAAATGCACCATTGACTGACATCACCAATCCATAAGCGCCATAACTGATTGGCACAATCAATAAATAGGCAATTGCCGTTTCAATTGCACGTTGATGATCACCAAACAACCCCGCTATCTTGCTGCCAAAAACGGCCAGAACTATCGCCAAAAAAACACCAAAAACAATACAAAATTTTGTTAATACATTAAGCGCTTCGTTCAAACGATTGATTTTTCCTGCACCCAGATTTTGTCCGAAAAATGGCCCCACAACACCGGATAAAGCGTAAAAAACAATTAACGCCAACGGCTCAATACGCATCGCAATTCCCAAACCTGCAACCGCATCCACACCATAAACAGCAACCATAGCAACCACTATTGCACTGGCGAACGGAATGATCACATTAGCTACCATTGCGGGCGCACCCACTTCAATAATTGTTGACCATGACTTTTTTAATTCACTCCATTGATGAAACGGATTCACCAACATATGTACACGGAAATGTAAAATATAGATAGCAATGGTGACCATCAAAATCCTTGTAATTAACGCAGCTACAGCAGCACCCTCCAATCCCATTGCAGGCACACCAAAATAACCGAAAATTAAAATCGGATCCAAAATTAAATTAAACAGCGCTGCACCACTCATCAAATATCCTTGTACGCGACTCATTCCCATTGCCCTGAGCGCAGACAAACACACCATAGGCACCATTAAAAAAGGGGCGCTGATATACCAGATGGTCATGTAAGAATAAATTTGCGGAATCAGAGTATCGGTTGCACCCAATAAACGAAATAGAGGGGCGATAGCCAACCATCCCAACACACAAAAACTAACAGATATAATCAATGTGAGCGTCATTGCATCCGTTGCCAATCGGCGCGCCCTGAGTGAATCACCTTCACCAATGGCTCGCGATATTGCAGATGAGGTTCCAGCACCCAATCCAATGCTCAAACTTGTCAACACCATAATTACAGGAAATGTAAAACTAAAAGCAGCGAGAGGATCTGCACCTAAATGCGCAATAAATAATGTTTCTATAGCATTGAGCGACATAGTTGCCATCAAGCCTAAAATCAAGGGCATAGCAAGTGTTCTGAGCTGATCAGAAACTCTGCCTTCAATCAAAGTCGCTTGTAAAGTTGTCATAAAATTGCCGATGGATTTTTAAGCAAAATTCGAATTATACAGAGATTGGTAAAAGGTTTTAGATCAAAGTTGTTTTGCCATCAGCAATGCATCTTCATATCCATTATTCGTTGGATAGTAATTTTTTCTATTACCTATCTCAAAAAAACCTTCTCGTGAATAAAGCTCTATGGCTTTGCGATTGGAAACGCGTACTTCAAGAAATAACATATCTGCCTTTCCCTGAACCAACTCCAATGCATGAGCCAATAATAACTGGCCAATTCCCTTACGTTGAAGCTCCGGTAATACAGCCAAATTTAATAACTCAGCATCACCGCCAGCATGAGTGACGACCACATACCCAACCAGTCTATCCCTGTATTCAGCCAACCAACATTTTTGACGACCTTTCAAACAATCCTCGAAACTGGATCTACGCCAAGGATGGCTATGTGCACTTCGCTCAAGCTGCATAACCTGATCTATATCGGTCTCCAGTAATTCCCTCAGTTGTAAATTCATGCCTGAAAAAGTCACTAACTCAATCATAAAATTTCACGCTTATACCAAAGACAAGAGCTGCGCTTTTAATGTGGGTTGAAGTAAAAACCGGCTTAGATCAGGGAAAATTTTTGCGGAATGATCTGAATTAGCTTGATCCAACTTAATATTGCAAGATCCAACAAAACAATCATCACCTGATATAGCTTCAGATGTGAAATATCGATAACCATCGCCAAAAAACCACAAGCTTTTTATTGACTGCAACTCATGTTGTACGCTCAACCATGTCTGCAATTCTATGCGGGCATCATTTTCAGTTAATACTATTTTGTTATTTTCAATAGCAGGCCAACGCAGCACTTCTTCCACCAAAATCAATTGATGTTGTTTTAAATAAAAACGAAGAAAATTATTCAAGAACAATTCAGTAGGTATTGCATTCAAGTTGCGTGCGGACACAATTAAAAAACCGGGAACAGGCCGCCACACGCTTAATGAAAATGATTGAATTGTCGGTGATTTTTTATCTTCGAATTGCTGCAATATATCACCAATTCGAGATGTATTATTTTTAACGGTATTCTTTTCGACAACAGTGCTTAACATCAAATCTATTGCCGGGTTTATTGAATCTTTTTGTCCTTGAGAGTTAATTTCTATAGATGGAATAACCTCTTGATCAACCAATGTAGCGCGATCACAGAGATATGATTCAGCAGCAAATGGAAGTTTCCAACGAGGAATATAACTTTCTATTCCTATAGACTGCAGGTATTCCTGACGATGAAGCTCATGCATAACCCAAATACCGAAACTGAAACGACTTGGGGGGATTATAAAGGAATTGTCTATTGAAGCTTTTGTTTAATCCAGCATAAAGAAAACAATCATAAAGATTTATAAAGAGTAAAAAGAAAGCCGCCCTTGCTAGGAAGCAAAGGGCGGCTGATATTAGGTGCTTGACGATGACCTACTCTCACATGGGGAAACCCCACACTACCATCGGCGCTAAGTCGTTTCACTTCTGAGTTCGGGATGGGATCAGGTGGTTCCAACTCGCTATGGTCGTCAAGCAATTCGGTTTGAGTGACTCGGTCTTAATGGACTCCTGCCTGGCTTTTGCCATCAGGATCCCGCCGTATCTATCTCAAATAGGGTGGTGAAATGTAAAGTGTTGGTGCTGGTTTAATTGATGCTTTGTGTATCGCCTCAAACGTCCTGCGTTTTTTGTTTCATCACATCATCTGTGTTTATCATAACCAGTTGATTCTGTTATATGGTCAAGCCGCACGAGCAATTAGTATTGGTTAGCTCAACGCCTCACAGCGCTTCCACACCCAACCTATCAACGTCGTAGTCTTCAACGGCTCTTCAGGAGACTTAAAGTCCCGGGGAGATCTCATCTTGAAGGAGGCTTCCCGCTTAGATGCTTTCAGCGGTTATCCCGTCCGAACATAGCTACCGGGCAGTGCCATTGGCATGACAACCCGAACACCAGAGGTTCGTTCATTCCGGTCCTCTCGTACTAGGAACAACTCTTCTCAAATCTCCAACGCCCACGGCAGATAGGGACCGAACTGTCTCACGACGTTCTAAACCCAGCTCGCGTACCACTTTAAATGGCGAACAGCCATACCCTTGGGACCGGCTTCAGCCCCAGGATGTGATGAGCCGACATCGAGGTGCCAAACACCGCCGTCGATGTGAACTCTTGGGCGGTATCAGCCTGTTATCCCCGGAGTACCTTTTATCCGTTGAGCGATGGCCCTTCCATACAGAACCACCGGATCACTATGACCTACTTTCGTACCTGCTCGACATGTCTGTCTCGCAGTCAAGCTGGCTTGTGCCATTACACTAACCTCCTGATTTCCGACCAGGATTAGCCAACCTTCGTGCTCCTCCGTTACTCTTTGGGAGGAGACCGCCCCAGTCAAACTGCCC